>NZ_JAPWHT010000003.1:0-82417 GCF_027270795.1 Streptomyces sp. ActVer | reverse complement strand
GTCGACTACCGGCCGGTGGGGGCTGGCCGCGCGGTTCCCCGCGCCCCTTAAAGGCCTGCGGTCCCCCGGGCCTGGCAAGGGGCGCGGGGAACCGCGCAATCTTTTAGGGGCGCGGGGAACTGCGCGACCGGCCACACTCGACCCGGGGGCGACCGACCACCCCCGGGAGGGGCTACTTCACTCCCAGAACCTGTTCGATCGGGTCGATGGCGAAGTAGATGAGGAACAGCACCGACGTCCCCCACAGGAGCCAGTGGACCTCCTTCGCCTTGCCGAGGACCGTCTTGATGAGGACGTAGGCGAGGAAGCCCGCACCGATACCGTTGGTGATCGAGTAGGTGAAGGGCATCACGGCGATCGTCAGGAACGCCGGGATGGCGATCTCGTAGCGGTCCCAGTCGATG
Source organism: Streptomyces sp. ActVer (assembly GCF_027270795.1). Lineage (NCBI taxonomy): Bacteria > Bacillati > Actinomycetota > Actinomycetes > Kitasatosporales > Streptomycetaceae > Streptomyces > Streptomyces sp. ActVer. The sequence goes on along the minus strand of NZ_JAPWHT010000003.1, from coordinate 82,013 downwards.
TGCTTGACCTGGGTCATCATCAGGAAGCCGACCGCGACGAGCGCGGGCGCCGCCGCCTGGAGCGGGACGATCGTCAGCAGCGGGGTCATGAACAGGGCGAGGCCGAAGAGCCCGCCGGTGACCAGGTTCGCGAAGCCCGTGCGCGCACCCTCGCCGACGCCCGCAGCCGACTCGATGTAGGAGGTCGAGGAGGAGGCGGAGGCCGCGCCGCCCGCGACCGCCGCGGCGCCGTCGATGAGCAGGACGCGGCCGAGGTTGGGGACCTTGCCCTCCTCGTCCAGGAGTCCGGCCTCGGCGCTGATGCCGACGACCGTGCCCATGGTGTCGAAGAAGTCCGACAGGATCAGCGTGAAGACCAGCAGCACGACGGTGATCACGCTGGCCTCGCCGAAGGCGCCGAACAGGCTGAAGTCGCCGAGCAGTCCGAAGTCGGGCGAGGCCACGACGTCGTCGGGGATCTTCGGCGTGGTGAGGCCCCAGCTCTTGATGTCCGCGATCTCGTTGATGATGATCGCGACGATCGTCATGGTCACGATGCTGATCAGGATCGCGCCCTTGACCTTGCGGGCGAGCAGTCCGATGGTCAGCAGCACGCCGAGGCAGAAGACGAGGATCGGCCAGCCGGCCAGCGCGCCGGTGCCGCCGAGCTGCACCGGGACCGTGGTGTTCGCGACGTCGGGTATGCGGGTGACGAACCCGGCGTCGACGAAGCCGATGAAGGCGATGAACAGGCCTATGCCGACGCTGATCGCCTGCTTGAGCGGCTGCGGTATCGCGTGCATGACGGCCTCGCGCAGACCCGTCACCACCAGGACACAGATCAGCAGGCCCTCAAGGACGATCAGGCCCATCGCGTCGTCCCAGCTCATCAGCGGGGCGATCTGGAAGGCCACGACGGCGTTGAGGCCGAGCCCGGCGGCGAGCGCGAGCGGCAGGTTGCCGCCGACGCCCATGATGATCGTCATCACGGCGGCCACCAGTGCGGTGGCGGTGACCAGCTGGACGTTGTCGAGCTGGTCACCGAACTTGTCCTTGGCGCTTCCCAGGATGATGGGATTCAGGACAAGGATGTAGGCCATCGTGAAGAACGTGGCGAAGCCGCCGCGTACCTCACGGGCGAAGGTGGAGCCCCTGGCGGAGATCTTGAAGAACCGGTCGACGCTGTTCGCCGGGGGTGGTCCGGCGCTCGGCCGGTCTGCCACCTTCTGAGTTTCGGACATGGCTGATGCTCCTCGTTACCTGCGTGTTCAGAGTGCGGATGCTGGCTGGATTGTTCCCTCGTTGAACCGTTTTCAGGTTTTCCCCGTGTTACGGAATCGAGTTCGGCCCGCCATACGATGTTCGAAGCGCTGTACGAGCGCCTGATACTCTCTCGGATCTCGCCCCACAGGACACCGTTCCTTCACACCCGCAACGCAGGGGCCGTATACGCACGTACCCCGTGAGAGCCATCAGGCGTACCGCGCAGGAACTGACAGGGAGAGGTCGCCCGTGGGCACTGTCGTCGACGACGCCGCCTCCGTGGAGTTCCACGATTTCTTCGAGCGCCACTACGCCGAACTGGCGCGCCTGGCCCACCTGTTGACCGGCGAGCCGGACGCCGCCGACGATCTGGCGGCGGACGCGCTGCTCGCGCTGTGGCACCGCTGGGACCGGGTGCGCGCGGCGGACCACCCGGTGGCGTACGCGCGTGGCGTGGTCGCCAATCTGGCCAGGAGCCGGATCCGCAGCGCGGTGCGTGAGCGCAGACGGATCACGCTGTTCTGGTCGCAGCGCGAGGACAAGACCGAGAATCCCGACATACCGGGCATGGTCGATGTCCAGGAGGCCCTGCGCAGACTGCCGTTCCGCAAGCGGGCGTGCGTGGTTCTGCGGCATGCTTTCGACCTCTCGGAGAAGGACACCGCACTCTCCCTGGGAATCTCGGTCGGTACGGTGAAGAGCCAGACGTCGAAGGGGATGGCGGAGCTGCAGCGGTTGCTGGGGTCCCAGGGGGCCCCGCGGCGGATGCACGCGGCGGTACTGCGTGCCACCGGAGCCGAAGGGAGGGAACGGTGAAGGACGTGCACGAGGAGTTGCGCGCCACGCTGCGGGACGCGGCCGAGGCGTACGAGCCCGACCGCGCGCACATCCTGGCCCGTGTCGAACGCGGCATGGCCGGTACGGAGAGTGCCCGGCACCCCTCCCCGCGGTCGTCCCCGCTCGGCTGGTTCCGTGTCGTCGGCGCCACGGCCGCCGCCGCCGGTGTGCTCGCGGTGGGCGGCTACGCGGTCGCGTCCGCGGTGAAGGACGACAAGGCGGCCGACCAGACGGTCGCGGTCTCCCCCACGCCCGATCCGTCGCCGGAGGCGACGAGTCGCGCCCCGGTCCCGCCGGACCCGGCCAGGTCGTCGCCTCCGCCGGACAAGCCCAGTGCGCCCAACTCCCCGACGGCCGGGCCGACTCGGACCACCCCGGTCGCTCCGCCCGCGAAGGCCGACACCGAGGACGGCCCGCTGTGGTCGGACGGCTCGGTCGACCCGCACAGCAACGAGTTCTGGGCGCAGAGCAATGTGACCCTGAAGACGAGCAAGCAACTCACCGCGCTCACCGTCGTGTTGAAGGTCAAGCAGACCGGCGGGGTCACCTCGGCGGGTGCCTGGCGCTCGGCTCCCGAGGACGACTTCACGGTGACCGTCGCCGAGAAGGACGGTTTCCTCGTCTACACGTGGGTGCTCAGGCAGGGCCGCACGGTGTGGCCGGGCGAGTGGGTGTTCGCGGGCCAGTACGACCACGACCGCGGCGGCCGTGACGCCGGCGACGACACGTACTCGGTCGGCGCGCAGGCCGGGGACGAACAGCTGGGCGTGGCGGGCGACTTCGCGCGCGACGCGTCCGACGACGACGGCTCATAGAAGAGATTCCGACGGGCGGCAGCCCTCGACACGAACCCTCACCACGGGCTCCTACCGGGGCAACAACCACACGTTCACGTACAACGTCCCGGCGACCGCCTGGAAGTCGGACACCAGTCAGTACAACGTCCTGAAGCTGAACGCGGTCAGCGGTTCCACGGACTCGGCGTTCCTGAGTCCGGGCACGTCCTTCGACTGTCTGGACCTGCTGTCCTGACCTCAGAGCCCGTCTCGCGCTCCGGGGACGTGGAACCCGGCGGAGCTGTTGCCGTAGGCCTCGTTGTCGTCGAGTACATGGGCGACCGATGCACCCCCTCCGCCCAGTTCGAACCCATGGCCGCCGCCCTCGAAGGAGGGGTCCTTCCAGCGGTTCTTCCCGTTCCCGTGCGCCGACGAGTGCTCGACGGTGACCGGACTGGAGAACTGCCAGAGATCCAGGCCGTCGTCGGAGTTGTCGTGGAGCCGGGCGCCGATGATCCTGTTGCCCGTGCCGGAGCCGAACTTCACGCCGATGCCGTCGGCGTTCCGGCCGTGCCCCGCCGCGTCGTAGTTGCCGTGACTGCGCAGGTTCTGGACGAGGTTGTCCGTCGTACCGTCCCCGCGCAGCGTGAATCCGGAGTCGCCGTTGTCCGCGGTGACCAGGTTCCTGAAGACGCCTCCGACGGACGAGGTGGCGACGAAGCCGAGGGCAGGCGAGTTCTGCCAGGTGATGTCCTGGACGGTCCAGTGGTCGCCGTCGATCGCGGCGAGCGACGATCCGGCGGGAAGCTTCGCCCCGTCGATCCGTACCTTCTCGCCGCCGTGGGCCCGGAGCGTGATCCGGGCCGAACTCGTGCCGCTCGCGGCCGACTTGAGGGTCCGCGTCGGGTAGTACGTGCCGCCGCGCACCTGGATGGTGGTGCCGGCCGCGGCGTTCGCGACCGCGGACTCCAGCTGCGCCGCGGTCGACACGGTCACCGTCGTGCCGGTGGCGCTCGCTCCGTCGGGCGAGAGGCCGAGGTAGACGCCTCCCGCCCCGGAGGCGACGACCACCGCCGTGGCGACGGAGAGGGTGCCGGTCCTGCGGTGCCGTCCGGTGCCGAGACGCACGGGGACGTTCCTTTCCTGGGGAGCGGGGAGAGAGGCGGGGCCGGGGCCGCTTTCTTTTCTCGGCCCCGCCTCTGATCCCTGGTCGCCGCCTGCCCTCAAAAGGTTGCCGGGCCCGCGCGAAACGAATCGAAACTTTCGCTCGCCCCGGGGCCGCTTCCACCGATTGACGGCCCCGTCCGCCACTGGTGACACTCCGAGGGCAGTGACGACATGGGCGACGACCTCGCCGTCGCCGCCCAGCTTGTAACCGTTGCCGTCGCCCGCGAACGCCGAGTCCGACCAGCGGTTCCTGCCGTTGCCCATGGCCCAGGTGTGCTCGACGGTGACCGGCGACGAGAACGACCAGAAGTCGAGGCCGTCGTCGGAGTTGTTGTAGAGGCGGGCTCCGGTGACGAGATTGCCGCTGCCCGAGCCGAACTTGATGGCGATGCCGTCCGCGTTCTCGCCGTGGGTGGCGGCGTCGTAGTGGCCGTAACTGTCGATGTTCCGGACGGTGTTGTTGGTGGTGCTGTCCCCGGTGAGGGTGAAGCCGGAGTCGCCGCCGTTGATCGTCTTGATGTTGTCCCAGACGGTCGAGGCGCAGGACTGGCAGACGACCGCGCTGTCCGGAGAGTTCTGGAAGGTGATCCCCGAAACCGTCCAGTAGTCGGCGGTCAGCTTGAAGATCCAGTCGCCGTCGGGAAGGTTCGAGCCGTCGATCTTCACGGTCTCGGAGCCGTACGGCTGGAGGTTGATCCGGCTGGAGGACGTGCCGTTGGCGGTCGACTGGAGGGTCGCCGTCGGGTAGTAGGTGCCGGCGCGCACCTGGATGGTGGTGCCCGCGGTGGCGTTCTTGATGGCGTTGGACAGGTCGGTGGAGTTGCTGACGACCACGGTGGCGGCGTGGGCCTGGGTGGGGATCACGGCGAGTCCGGCACCGAGGGCGAGAACTGCGCCTAAGGACAGAGCGGTTCGACGGGACATGGGTGTGGGGACCTTTCGTCGAGCGGTGTGGGGAGAGCGCCGGTCACAGGACGGCGTCGAGCCATACGAAGACGTCGTCCTGCTGGGGCGCGGTGAACACGTGGCCCAGCTCGGGCCAGACCTTGGTGCGCAGTTGCTCCCCTGCGTGACGTGAGCTCCAGACGGCGCGCAGCTTCTCGTAGGCAACCTGAACCCCTCGATCGGTGAACAGGGTGTCCAGGGCGCCGTGGAGGAAGAGCATCGGTCTCGGTGCGGCGATGCTCGCCACGTCGGGGAAGTCGAGGTGCCGGGCGAGCCCGGGATGGAGCATCCAATAGGAGGACTGGCCGCGCAGGATGTTGTTGCCGGGCTCCATGACCTCCTTGAGCCCGGTCATCCAGCTCACGCAGGCGGCGGCCGCCACGTCGTCGCTGAGCGCGGCGGTCTGCCAGGCCCGGTAGGCGCCCATGGAGAAGCCGAGGGCCGCGACCCTGCGCCGGTCCACACGGTCGAGGCCGGCCAGGAAGCGGGCGGCACGCACGTCCTCGCGGGCCATGAGCCCGGCGAGCGAGGAGCCGAGGTTGTAGAAGTTGCTTGCCAGGGCCTGCTGTTGCTCGTAGGTGATGGGACCCCGGTCGCCCCAGCCGAGCGCGTCCACGGCGAGGACGACGTATCCGCGCCGGGCCAGTTCGTCACCGACGAACCGCCCGCTGAAGTACCGGTCGGCCCAGGCCTGGGCCGAGGCGAGGCGTGCCTCCCCCGTACCCCAGGGCCTGACCAGCTTCTCCTTCCCGATGTCGAACTTGGAGCCGTGGTCGTGGAGCAGCAGGACCGCGGGGAAGGGGCCGGGGCCGTGCGGGGTGAGCAGGGCGCCCCGGACCCGCCCGTAGCGGGTGAGGGCGAGGGTCACCGACTCCCGGGTGTATCCGTCGCCTTGGGCACGATCACCGAACTCCGGGGCGTACGAGGTGTTGTCGTCCCGCTCCACGAGCAGGTGCTCCTCGACCTTGGCGCGGGCGGCCCGCCGCCAGGCCCGGAAGTCCCGGACCGGTGAGGTGCCCCAGGCGAGCGGGAAGCTCAGCCCGTCCTTGAGGAGCGGGTGGAACTCGGGCAGGTTGCCTTCCACGATGCCCGCCGCTTCGGTCACGTCGTTCGCTGGGGCCGCGTCCGCCGCATGGGCCGGGGACGCCGCGGCTCCGGATCCCGCCCCGGCGAGCAGCGCCGCCGCCCCCGTTCCGGCGACGAACGCCCGTCTCCCCAGGGGAAGTTGCTCAGGACCGGCACTCATCGGGCCTCCAGTCCCCGAGATACGTCTCCCGGGTGTGCGACGCGGCCTCCGCCTCCGTGAGCAGCGGGCGGTTCTCCGGCACCGAAATCACCGCGCCGGGACCGGAGTTGGCGTACTCCCAAAAGCGCATGGTCTGCCACGGATACGCCTCGCGCATGTTGATGTAGGGCTCCACGGCGTCGATGCCGGGCCCCAGCCAGGTGTCCCGCACGACGAGGGAAGGCCAGGCGGTCGTCTCGTACGAGGGCACCCACGGCCGGGCGATCCTGTACGCGGCGTCCTCGGCACCCGAGGTGACCCGGCACCGCACGGCGAGGAAGCCGTACGGATTCGCGCGGGCCGTGGCCGGGGCGAACACCATGCCCTCGGGTCTGAAGGCGACGTCCCGGTCGAGGGTGTGGAAGTGGCACCGCTCGAAGACAGCCCGCGCCCGCCCGAACACGAAGTCCACGTCACCCTCGACGTAGCACTCCCGGTAGTACTGCCGGTCGAAGGCGTCGAGCGCGGTGGTGTCGGCGAACAGGGTGTCCTGGTGGCCGAGGAACCGCACGCGCTCGAAGTGCGACCGGTCCCCGGTGACGTACGCGGCCACGGCCTGGGTGCCCGTGATGTCGGGGTGGTCGGCGCGCAGCCAGTCGTTGGCCAGGGTGAGGTCCCGGAGGGTCAGGCCGGGTGCCGCCGAGGTGAGGGTGGCGGAGCCCGCGGTGCCGTAGGTGCCGCCGCCGGGCCTGGGGGTGCCGTTGGCGTTGTCGAAGACGACCACGGCGGCCCGCGGATCGCGGGACGCACCGCGAAGCATCAACTCCCCTTTATCGGCAGGGATGTTGACGACCTCGCGATAGGTGCCCGGATGCACGACGATCGTCCACCCCTCCCCCTCCACGGCGTTCACCGCGTCCTGGACGGAGCCGCCGGGGCGGACGTGCAGGACGCGGCGCCGGGCCTCCGCGAAGGCGGGGGTCGTGCCGACGGCCACCAGGCCACCGGCGATCCCGGTGAGCAGTGTGCGCCGGCGCATGTCAGCACCCCTTCCAGGGGGTCCAGTCGCCGAGGTGGGCCTCCCGGGTGTGCGACCGGGCCTCGGCAGCGGTGAGCTGGGGCCGGTTCTCCGGTACGGAGACCACGGCACCAGGTCCCGTGTTCCGGTACTCGGCGAACCGCTGGTCCTGCCACGGGAAGCCCGACGACATGTTGGTGTAGGGCTCGACCGCGTCGATACCGGCACCGAGGCGGGTCCCGCGAACGGTGAGCATGGGCCGGGCCGTGGTGTCCGAGCTAGGCACCCACGGGCGCGCCAGCTTGTAGTAGGCGTCCGGCGCCTCGCTGGAGATCCGGCCACCGGTCACCAGGTAGCCGCGCGGGTTGGCGCCCGCGGTGGAGGGCGCGAACACGAACCCGTACGGGGCCCCGGCCAGATCGTTCCTGGTCAGCGTCCGGAAGTGACAGTTCTCGTACACGGCCGTGGCCCGCCCGAACACGAAGTCCACGTCACCCTCGACGTAACAGTCCCGGTAGTACTGCCGGGCGAAGGTGCCGAGCGCCATCGAGTCGGCGTACAGGGTGTCCTGGTGGCCGAGGAACCGGCAGCGCAGGAACGCCGACCGGTCGCCCTGCACCTTGATGGCGACGGCCTGGGTGCCGCTGACCCCGGGGTGGTCGGCGCGCAGCCAGTCGTTGGCGAAGGTGAGGTCCCGCGCGGTGAACCCGTCGGCCTGCACGAGGGTGGTCGCCGATCCGGTCGTCCCGTACGTGCCGCCGCCGGGCTTCGGAGTGCCGGCCGCGTTGTCGTGGACGACCACGACGTCCCGCGCCTCGCCCGAGGCCCCGATCCAGGTCATGTCCGTACGGGCGACACTCACGGCGGTCGTCTCCCGGTACGTACCCGGGGCGATGACGAGCGTGCACCCACTGCCACTTGCGGCGTTCACAGCCGCCTGGACGGTGGCATGGTCGCCGAGGCCGCCCGGGTGGACGTACAGGGTGCGCTCGTCCAACCGGGCCGACGGCGAGCCGTACCGCCCGAAGGGGGACCGCCCACGCGCGTGGGCCTGGGCCTGGGAGGAGACCCCCAGCGCGAGCGCGGCCCCCACGCTCGCGACGACGAAGGACCGTCTGCTGACGGGTGTTCTTGAAATGCCCGAAGTACCTGATGTGCCTGGTGCCGGAACGGTCATGGTCAGCAGACCTTTCCGGCACCGGCACGGCCGCCGACGATGCCGGGCACGGCCCGCGGCGAGTCGACCTTCGTCCGCAGGGTCGGGGTCCACCCGGCCCCCGACTGGAGGGTCTCACCCGGGATCTCCGTGTTGTGAACGGCGATGAGATCGGTCGGCTTCCCGTTGACGTAGTTGTTCTCGGCGGTGAGCGGCGCCTCGTTCCACTTCTTCAGGGTCTTGGCGGCGCTGACGCCGGCGGGCAGCGAGAAGGCGTTGTCCGAGGCGTACAGCTGCGAGGAGGCGCCGATGCCGAAGGTGTATCCGTACGACTGCCCCTTCGCCACCACGAAGTGGTTGTTGTACGCGTCGACCTGCCCGAACCGGACGCGTGGCGCTCGCTCCACGACGCCCTCGAAGCGGTTGTGGTGGAGCGTGACCTTGAGCTTGCCGGTGTCGGTCGATCCGGCGCTGTCGCTGTTGCCGATCAGCATCGTCTTGTCGTGGTCCTCGACCGAATTCCAGGACACCGTCACGTAGTTGGCGCCGCGCACGACGTCGAGCAGGCCGTCGTGCTGCTGGTAGGTCTGGCCGTAGTACGTCGGCAGGGTGCTGTCCGGGTAGCGGCCGTCGGTCAGGGTGTTGTGGTCGACCCACACATGGGTGGAGCCGTAGACGACGACCGCGTCGTACTCGGAGTTCCAGGCCCCGGTGTCGGTGTCGGTCGGGTCCCACTGCGGGAAGCAGTCCAGCGGGGCCTCGATGGTGAGGTTGCGCAGAATGACGTTGTCCACGCCCTTGATCTGCAGGCTGCCGCCTCTGATCCCGGCGTTCCTGCCGACCCCGACGATGGTGGTGTTGGCGGGCACGTTCGCCTTGATCGCCTTGTCCTGGTTGGCGGCGGAGGCGGCCCGCAGGCCCTCCGGGCTGTCGGCGGGCTCCCCGGACAGGTCCTTGTCGAGCCCCCAGTTCTCCGGCGAGTACTTCTCCAGATACGCGTCGAAGTCGTACCCCGGCGCCGCGAAGGAAGCACACCCCTCGGCCACCGGATCGATGACCCCCTTGACCTTGATGATCTTCGGAGCGTCCCCACCGGCCTTCAACGCGGCCTTGAACTCGGCCCAGTTGGTGACGGTGTAGACGTGCTCGGCACTGGCGTCGGCACCACCCTTGGTACCGGCCCCCTCGGACCCCCAGCCATCACCGACGGCGAGGGTCTCGCGCCCGAGGTCACGGCCCTGGGCGGCCGGGGCGACCTGGGCATGGGCGACGGTCCCGGTGACACCGAGAACGAGAGCGGTACATCCAACAAAGGATGTCATGACATGGGCATGCCACATACGGCTACGCATGAGTGCGGGTTCCTTCCAAACGAGGAGCAGGGCAACTTACTCAGGGGCGCGGGGAACTGCGCGACCAGCCACAACGGCCCCGCAGTCCCCCACGGTCGATCCAATTCCCCTACCTGAGAAGTTCGGGCCCGGCCTAGCCCTTCTGCTCGTTCCACTCCGTCTGAGCCTCATTGAGCTGATCGGCCAGGGTGTCCAGGAAGTCCTTGGCACTCATCGACCCGTTCATGACCTTCTGGAACGCCGGCTCGTTGTCCGTCTTGGAAATGGTGTTCCAGTCGGGCAGGTAGTACGGCAGCTGAACGATGGTCGTGGACCCGTCACTCAACGCCTCGGCGGCAAGCTTCGTCGGCTCGGCCTTCGAAACCCACGCGTCCTTCGCGGCGTCGTTGTTCGACGGCACCTGCCCCGCGGCCTCGTTGAACTTGGAGTTCTCCGCCTTGGAGGTCGCGAAGTCGATGAACTTCCAGGCGGCGTCCTTGTTCTTGGAGCTCTTGAACAGGCCAAGACCGTCCACGGGGTTGGAGACCTGGACCCGCATTCCACCGGGTCCGACCGGCTGCGGAATACCGCGGAACTTGTCGACGCCGAGCGCCTTCACATGGTCCTGGTAGGAGCCCAGGTTGTGGTTCAGCATTCCGATCGTGCCGGAGTCCCACTGGGCGACCATCTTGGTGAAGTCGTTGTTGAGGTCGGCGGCCGGGGTGACCTTCTTGAAGAGGCCCACGTACTTCTCCAGGGCCGCCACGTTCTTCGGATCGTTGACCGTGGTCTTCTCGTTGCCGGTGTCCCAGAAGGACGTGATGCCGGACTGCCCGTACATCGCGTCGAGTGCCTGGGCGATGGAGCCGGCGCCGCCGCGGATGGTGTAGCCGAACTCGTTCTTGCCCTTGTCGGTGAGCTTGTCGGCGGCCTCGTAGAAATCGTCCCAGGTGGTCGGCTCGTCCAGGCCCGCCTGCTTGAACAGGTCGGTGCGGTAGTAGAGGACGCCGTTGTTGGCGGAGGTCGGGATCGAGTACAGCGTGTCGTCCCGGCCGCCGGCGGCCTTCAGCGACTTGACCATGTCCTCGTTGAGCTTGCCGTTGAGAGAGGACTTGCCGAGGCGGTCGTCCAGCGGCTCCAGCGCGTTCTGTGCGGCGAACCCGGCGAGCATCGCCGCGCCGACACCGCCGACGTCCGGCAGCCCGCCGCCCTGGAGGGCGGTGTCGACCTTGGACTGGTACTCCGTGGAGGCGATCCCGACGTACTTGACGTCGATGTCCGGGTTCGCCTTCTCGAAGTCGGCGATGATCTTCTTCCAGACCTCGGTGCGGATACCGCCGTTGTTGTCCCAGAAGACGATCTCGCCCTTGCCGCTGCCGTCGGCGCCCTTGTCGCCCGCCGACCCGCTGCCGTCGTCACCGCAGGCCGTGGCGGTCAGCGCGAGTACGGCACTCACGGCGACGGCGGCGGCGGAGCGGCGCGCTCCTCTACTGCTCCTGCGCATACTGGTCTTCATGATCGGCTCTCTTCTTCTGGATCCAACGAGGGTTGTGTCGCTGTGACGTTGTGAAGCTGTGGGGGTCAATGGCGGGCGTGGGGCGCCCGGTTGCCGGTCCCGGCGGGACGGTCTGCGACGGTGTGCGCACCGAGCCCCTTCTGCGGACCGGAGAACTTGGACACGAGCGCCGGGACGGCCGCCGCCGGGTCGAGCCGGTAGTCGTAGAAGTCCCGCGGGTCGAAGGCCGTGCCCCACGCCTCCTGGCGCCCGCCGGTGTTCTTCAGGATCGACCCGCGCTGCACCAACTCGGCGGTGGCGTCCGCCTGGTAGGGGTGCTGGACGTCCCTGTAGTAGCTGTTCTCGATGACCATCCGGGTCTTGCCGCGCGACCAGTTGCCGTACGTCCATACGGGGTCGCCGGGGTCCGCCTGGGCGGTCATGTAGTTGTTGTAGAGGTGTGCGTAGGCGCAGTTGTCGGCGGACGGGTTGCGCTGCTTCGTGCCGCGGAACCAGTTGTGGTCGATGGTGATCTGCGTCTTCACGTTCGGCGTCCAGCCGATGCCGAAGGTCTTGTTGTTGTTCTCGAAGCGGTTGTAGGAGACGGTGACGTACTCGCTGTCCTTGCGGATGTCGAGCTGCCCGTCGCAGATCCGCGAGAAGCGGTTGTGGTCGATCCAGACGTGGTGGACGGTGTCCATCTGGATGCCGTCGAAGTCGGTGTCCTTGCAGTCCCAGTTGCCCTCGACGTACGAGTCACGGATCGTCAGGTTCCGGATGATCACGTTGTGGGTGCCGGGCGTGAGGTGCAGCTCGCCCTGGACGAGTTCCCCGGCCGTGCCGACGCCGATGATGGTCTTGTCCGAGGCCACGACGACGTTCGCGCCGAACGGCTCGGCCTTGATCGTCCCGGCGACCCGGATGACGTACGGCTCCTCGGCGGCCGCGTAGCGCTCCAGGTCGGCCTGGGTGGTCACGGTGACGACCTTGCCGCCGGCCCCTCCCGTCGTACCGCCCTCCAGGGACGCGAAACCGTGGGCCCGGGCGGTCCGGCCGGCACTCTCGGACACCGCCTCGGCCGGGGCGATGACCCCGAGCCCCAGTGAGGCCACCAGGGCGGTGACCGTGATCAGGACCCGGCCGGGGCCCAGCCCGGAACCCGGTCCGGGCAAGCGCTTGCTGCTACGGAAGTGCGTCATTGCGGCTCCCAACAGGCATACAACGGTGATGACTTGAAGCGATCAGGCAGGTGGCGCCGTGATGCGGAACTGCGTGAACGTGGCCGCCCCGGCGTGTCCCCCGCCGGTCGGCGCGAGTGCGACGAGGCCGAGCAGGGCGCCGACCCAGCGCCAGGGGGTGGCGGCGAAGACCTGGCCGGAGTGCTCCCAGCCGGTCCCGAGGTCGTGGGAGAAGCGGCAGCGTGCCCCGGCGCCGGCCTCGATCCGCAGCCGTACCCGTCCCTCGGGGGCGAGCCGCGGATGCGCGGCGTCCCGCTCGCGCTCGGCGACGGACTCGGCGAACCGGTGCACGAGGTGGACCGTCCCGTCGGCCCCCCGTTCGAGCCCGATCCAGCTGAACGCGTCGCCCAGTACGGCGAGTCCGGCCCGCGCGCCCGGCTCCTCGGCGTCGAGCCGCAGCTCGACCTCGACGGTGCACGGGGTCCCGGGCATCCGCTGGGTGAGCACGTTCGGTAACCTGCGCAGATCCTGCGCGTCGACCGTCCGTACGCAGGCCAGCCGCAGCCCGTCGCCCGAGTGCTGGGTCGCCCAGCCGTCCTGCGGGTTGGCGGTCCACTGCCACTGCCGTCCGAACCGCCCGCCGGGGAAGTCGTCGTCGGTGGCGGGCGCCGACAGCGGCTGCCGCGGCAGGTCGGGCTTGCGGTGTACGGCGACGGGGGCGCCCTCGTCCCCGAGGACCGGCCAGCCGTCCGTGCCCCAGCGCATCGGCTGGAGGTGGACGACCCTCCCGTACGCGCCCCTCTCCTGGAAGTGCGCGAACCAGTGCTCGCCGGACGGGGTGGTCACCCAGCCGCCCTGGTGGGGGCCGTTGACGTCGGTGTCGCCCTGCTCCAGGACGACCCTCTCCTCGTACGGTCCGAAGAAGTCGCGGGAACGCAACGCGCCCTGCCAGCCGGTCTCGACGCCGCCGGCCGGGGCGAAGATCCAGAACCAGCCGTCGTGCCGGTACAGCTTCGGCCCTTCGAGCGTGAACCAGCCGGGTATGCGGTCGCCGTCGACGATCACCTTGCCGTCGTCGAGCAGGCCGGTCGCGTCGGGCCGCATCCGATGGCCGGTGAGCCGGTTCTTGACGCCGGAGCGGGACTTGGCCCAGGCGTGCACGAGATACGCCTCGCCGGTCTCCTCGTCCCACAGCGGGCAGGCGTCGATGAGCCCCCTGCCCGCCTTGACGAGGTGGGGGCGGGTCCAAGGGCCGCGTATCTCGGGGGCGTTGACCTGGTAGATGCCGTGGTCGGGGTCGCCCCAGAAGATCCAGAAGCGGTCGTCGTGGTGACGCAACGACGGTGCCCAGACGCCGCGGTCATGGCGCGGCTTCCTGAACTCCCGTGCCGGTTCGAGGAGTTGTAAGGCGTGACCGACGAGCGTCCAGTTGACGAGGTCGCGGGAGTGCAGCAGCGGCAGGCCTGGGACGCGGCCGAAGCTGGAGGCGGTCAGGTAGTAGTCGTCGCCGACGCGGATGAGGTCGGGGTCGGACCAGTCGGCGTTCAGGACCGGGTTGCGGTACGTGCCGTCGCCGAGGTCGGCCGTGAAGGCGGGTGTGCTCTGGCCGCTCATGGGCTCACCGCCTTGCGGACCAGGGCCGCGGCCTCGCCCCGGTCGAGGCGGCCGTCGGCGACGACGGTGACGACCCGGCGTACTACGGTCTCCCCGGCCGGGAGGGGCAGCCGCTCCTCGTGGGCGAGGGACGAGCCGACGCCCGGGTACTCGGCGGTGCGCACGAACCACGGGTCGCGACGGGTCTGCTCGGTGGCCCCGGCGAACACCAGCGTCCAGTTGGTGCCCACGAGCGCCAGCCAGTCGGCGCGTGCGCCGTGCACGGCCTCCTCGCCCTCGGTGCCGGCCGTGAACACCGCGGGCGCGGCGGCCTCCTTGCGGGCCCGCCAGAAGAAGCCGCCGTAGGCCGCGCCGGTCCTGCCGTTGGTCGCCGGGCTGCCGATCGACAGGGGCTCGGCGGTCGTGTTGGTGAGCGAGAACGTGAAGTCCAACGCCCAGGCGGTGTCGGTGAGTTCGGTCGCCGCGGCCGTACGCCGCTCGCGCAGCAGCTCGCCGCCGGCCGCGACCCAGCGCAGCTCCTCCACGAAGCCGTCGGGGTCGCGCAGCTGGAACGTGGAGTGCCGCTGTGCCCCGTGGTTGTCCAGCTCGGTCGGCCCCTGGTCGCGTACGTACGTGCGACCGCCCCAGAAGTTGTACCCCTCGACGTCGGGAACGGCGACACCGACGCCGAGGTGGTGGATGTGGTCGGCGGGGCTGAGTTCCGTGACAGCCGTACCGGCCAGGGTGGTGACGGGGTGGAAGTACGGACGCGGCGACAGCTTGGGCGGCAGCTCGGGCCGGGTGATGTAACGGCCGACCGGGCGGCCCGCGACACGCAGGACCAGCGACTCGTTGTTCATCACGTACTCACCTCTTTCGGGGGCGCCCAGGAGGCGCCCAGCTCGGAGTAGAGGGCGAGGGTGTCGGCGGCGGCCGTGACGAGTCCGTCGACTCCGTGCACGATCCGGCGGTTCTCGTCGGCCTTCAGGTACCAGGCGCCGGCGGGCAGCGCGACGGGGTCCGGTGCCTGTCGAATCGCTTCAACGACCCTCATGAAGGCGCCCGTCGAGTCCGGCGGGACCAGCAGTCCGGCCCGGCCTTCGAGATGCTCGACGAGGTTCTCCAGCAGGTCGGTCCTGCCGTACGTGATCTCCTGCGGGCCGTGTCCCGACCGCTGGACGAGGACGCGGTCCTGCTTGTACCAGAAGGTGATCCGGCCGCTGGTGCCGTGCACGAGGACGTACGGCTCGTCGGGGTGCTCGGCGCAAAGGGTCGCGGCGACGGTGATCCGGTGGTCGGCCGCGGTGGTGACGCGGACGCAGGAGGTGTCGTCGGACTCGATGTCGTTGGCGCGCAGCAGCTCGGTCTCGATGCCGGTGACGTCCTCGGCGCGGGTGGCGCCGTCGAGCGCGAGGGCGGTGGCGACGGCGTGCGCGAGGGGGTTGGTCAGCACCCCGTCCAGGACGTCGGCCCCGTTCATCCGGCGCCGCCCGGCCCAGGGTGCGCGGCGGTAGTACTCCTCGGCGCGCGCCCAGGCCCCGGCCCCGCCGATGCCGTCCACCCGGCCGATCGTGCCCTGCTCGATCAGCTCCCTGATCGCGGGCACGGCCTGCGAGCCCAGCGACTGGAAGCCGATCTGGCAGACCACCCCGGCCGCGGCGACCCCGTCGGCCATCCGGCGGAACTCGGCGTACGAGGGAGCCGGCGGCTTCTCCAGCAGGATGTGTACGCCCCTGGTGGCGGCCGTCAGCGCGAGGTCGGTGTGGGCGGGGATCGGCGTGCAGATCACGGCGATCGCGGCGCCGGTGGAGTCCAGCAGGGCGCCGAAGTCGGCGGACTGCTCGGGGAGTTCGCCGGGCGCGGTGAAGCCGTCCAGTTCCGCCTCGGTGAGCGGGGTCAGCTCGCAGATCCCGGCGAGGCGTACCAGGCCCTTGTCCTGGAGGCGGCGGATGTTCGCGAGGTGCCAGTGGCCGTGACCGCGGGCGCCCGCGAGGACGAGCGGGAGGGGAGCTTCGTACGGGTTCCGGGATTCGGTGGCGGAGTTCATGGACTCCATCGAAGCGGTCCCGGGCCCGGTCGGGGCGCTCATCGGATCCTCCCCGCTCCCGCGCCGCGAGCCGCGTCGCGGTCGGCCTTGGCGGCGCTGTCGACCGGGCCGATCGTCCCCTCGACCTTCAGGAAGGTGCATGTTCCTCTCATCCCTTCACCGCCCCGGCGCTGAAGCCCGTGATCAGCCACTTCTGGATGAAGGCGAAGACGATCACGACGGGCACGGCCGCGATGATGCCGCCGGCGGCGAGCGCGCCCAGGTCGACGCTGTCGGCGCTCATCAGGCTGTTGAGGCCGACGGGGATCGTCTGCTTGTCCTGGTTGCTGAGGAACATCAGGGCGAACAGGAATTGGTTCCAGGAGTGCACGAAGGCGAAGGAGCCCACCGCGATCAACCCGGGCCGCAGCAGCGGCAGGACGACGACCCTGAAGCCCGTGAAGCGGTTGCAGCCGTCGACCCAGGCGGCCTCTTCCAGCGAGTACGGCACGTTCCGGATGAAGCCGCTGATCAGGATCATCGACAGCGGCAGCTGGAAGACGGTCTCGGCGATGATGACGCTGCCCAGCGAGTTGATCATCTGGAGCTCGGCGAAGATCTGGAACAGCGGCACCAGGAGCAGTGCGCCCGGCACGAACTGGGAGCAGAGCAGCGCCAGCATGAAGGCACGCTTGATCTTGAAGTCGAAGCGGGCGAGGGCGTAACCGCCGGCCAGTGCGACGAGCGTGGTCATGAAGAGCGTGGCGACGCCGACGTAGACGCTGTTCTCGAAGTACGTGCCGAAGCTGCGCTCGTTCCACACCTTCTCGAAGTGCTCGAAGGTCACGGGCCAGGGCACGAGCGAGGTCGAGCCGGGCTTGCGCAGGGCGAAGAGCAGGATCCAGTAGAAGGGGATGAGTGTGAAGATCAGGTAGATGCCGAGCGGGACGTAGATCTGCCAGCGCGGGGCCTCGTCCCAGGCGCGCCTGCGCTTCCCCGGGCGCCGCGGCGGCTCGTCGGCCACCGGTGCGGGCGCGGCCGGAGCGACGGTGTCGATGTCCTTGGTGATCACTTGTCCCCGCCTCCGAACTTGCTCAGCCGCAGATAGACCATCGAGAAGAAGAGAAGGATCACGAACGCGACCGTGGTCAGGGCCGAGGCGTAGCCGAAGTTGTGTGCGTCGACGCTGGTGTTGGCGATGTAGAGCGGGAGTGTCGTCGTCTCCCCCGCTGGTCCGCCGCCGGTGAGGGTGTAGAGCAGGTCGACGTTGTTGAACTCCCAGACCGCGCGCAGCAGCGTGGAGAGGATGATGGCGTCCTTGAGGTGCGGCAGCGTGATGTGCACGAACTGCTGGAAGCGGCTGGCTCCGTCGACCTCGGCGGCCTCGTACAGGTCCTTCGAGACGGACTGGAGGTCGGCGAGGATGAGGATCGCGAAGAACGGAACGCCTCGCCAGAGGTCGGCGACCACCGCCGCCGGGAAGACGGTCGAGGTGTCGGAGAGCCAGCTCGTGCCGTAGTCCCCGATGCCCATGTCGGCGAGGTAACGGGTGATGCCTGTCTGGGAGTTGTAGAGGAGCACCCAGATCGCGGAGGTGAGCACCCCGGACACGGCCCAGGGCGAGAAGACCAGGGCGCGGCCGAGCGAGCGTCCCACGAAGGTCTGGTTGACGATCAGCGCGAGCGCCAGACCGAACAGCAACTGCAGCCCGACCTCGACGACGACCCACTTGGCGCTGAAGACCAGCGTGTCCCAGAACTGCGGGTCCTCGGTGAAGGCGTTCACGAAGTTGTCGAAGCCCGCGAAACCGTTCCGCCAAGGCTTGGTGGGGTTGTAGTTCTGCAGGCTGTAGTAGAAGACGCTGAGCACCGGGTAGGCGATGAAGCCCAGCATCAGCAGTCCCGCCGGGGCGATCAGCAGATACGGGAGCCTGCGGGGCGTCGCCGAGCCACGGCGCCGCCGGGGTGGCGCGGGCTTTTTCGCCACGGCTGCGGCTTGGGCCATGACTGTTCTCCGTTCTCGGGGGTGTGCGGGTGGTGCTGTGCGCTCGTTCCGTTCGTTTCTTCGCTTCTGCGGAAGCGCTTGCTATCCGGGCAGTACTGGGTGAAGCGCTTCGCATGCGTCGTTCGAGATCTCGGACAGAAGAGAGCGCCCGATGGGCCGGTCCCTCAGCCCGCGTACGGGTCCTGCACCTTGCCCGGCCGTGCGAGGAACGCGAAGTCGCAGCCGGTGTCCGCCTGGGTGATCTGTTCGTTGTAGAGCGCGCCGTAGCCACGCTCGTAGCGCTCGGGCGGTGCGGTCCACTCCGCCCGGCGCCGCTCCAACTCCTCGTCGTCCACGTTGAGTTGGAGCGCGCGTGACTCGACGTCGAGCGTGATGGTGTCGCCGGTGCGGACCAGGGCGAGCGGTCCGCCGATGTACGACTCCGGTGCCACGTGCAGCACACAGGCGCCGTAACTCGTGCCGCTCATCCGGGCGTCGGAGATCCGCAGCATGTCCCGCACTCCCTGCTTCAGCAGGTGGTCGGGGATCGGCAGCATGCCGTACTCGGGCATGCCCGGGCCGCCCTTGGGTCCGGAGTTGCGCAGCACCAGCACGGTGTCGGCGGTGATGCCCAACTCCGGTTCGTTGATGGTGCGTTGCATGGTCCGGTAGTCGTCGAAGACGACCGCGGGACCGGTGTGCTTGAGCAGGTGCGGCTCAGCGGCGATGTGCTTGATGACGGCGCCGTCGGGGCAGAGGTTGCCGCGCAGGACGGCGACGCCTCCCTCGGCGGCGACCGGGTTCCGACGGGTGCGGATGACGTCGTCGTTGTGCACCTGCGCGGAGGCGAGCTGCTCGCGCAGGCTGTCGTACGAGACGGTCGGCCGGTCCAGATGCAGCAGGTCGGTGATCCGTGAGAGGAACCCGGGCAGTCCGCCGGCGAAGTGGAAGTCCTCCATGAGGTACGTCCGGCCGCCGGGCCGTACGTTCGCCAGGACCGGCACCGTACGGGCGATCCGGTCGAAGTCGTCGAGGGTGAGCCGGACTCCGGCGCGTCCGGCCATGGCGATCAGGTGGATCACCGCGTTGGTGGAGCCGCCGAGCCCGAGGACCGTCGTCACCGCGTCCTCGAAGGCCTCGGCCGTGAGGATGTCGGACAACTTCCGGTCCTGGCGGACGAGTTCGACGATCCGCAGGCCCGAGGCGGCGGCCATCCGGTCGTGCCCGGAGTCGACTGCGGGGATGCTGGAGGCACCCGGGACCGTGACCCCGAGGGCCTCGGCGGCCGCGGTCAGCGTGGACGCCGTACCCATGGTCATGCAGTGACCGGGCGAGCGCGCGAGGCCGCTCTCCAGCTCGGTCATCTCGCAGTCGCCGATGAGCCCGGCACGCTTGTCGTCCCAGTACTTCCACATGTCGGTGCCGGAGCCGAGGACCTCGTTGCGCCAGTGGCCCGGCAGCATGGGTCCGGCGGGCACGAAGACGGCCGGCAGGTCGACGGACGCGGCGCCCATGAGCAGCGCGGGCGTGGACTTGTCGCAGCCGCCCATGAGGACGGCCCCGTCCACCGGGTACGACCGCAGCAGCTCCTCGGTCTCCATCGCGAGCATGTTGCGGTAGAGCATCGGGGTCGGCTTCTGAAAGGTCTCGCTCAGCGTCGACACCGGGAACTCCAGCGGGAAGCCGCCGGCCTGCCACACGCCCCGCTTGACCGCCTGGGCACGGTCGCGGAGGTGGACGTGGCAGGGGTTGATGTCGGACCAGGTGTTGAGGATCGCGATGACGGGCTTGCCGAGGTGTTCCTCGGGCAGGTAGCCGAGCTGGCGGGTGCGGGCGCGGTGGCTGAAGGAGCGCAGGCCCTCGGTGCCGTACCACTGGTGGCTGCGCAACTGCCTCGGCGCGTCCGGGACCTGACCCTCGTCCGGGGTGCCGTCGGCGCCCGGTGTCGTTGGGTTGGCGTCGGTCATATGGACCACCCCGCGGCGATGGCGGCGACCTCGGCCCGCTCGGACTCGGGGAGCTGCTTGCTCGGCGGGCGGACCTCTCGGCGGCACAGGCCGAGCGAGGCGAGCGCCTCCTTCACGACCGTCACGTTGTTGGCGGAGTTGTTGGCCGCGCGCAGCTCCTCGAAGCGGCGGATCTGCTCCCAGACCTTCATGGCGCCCGCGTAGTCACCGGATCGAAGCGCTTCGATCATGTTCAGCGAAACGGCCGGGGCGACGTTCACGAGCCCGGACGTGAAGCCCGTCGCGCCCGCCGAGAAGTACGAGGGCGCGTACGGCTCCGCGAGTCCGGCCACCCAGACGAAGCGTTCGAGTCCGGCGTCCCGCGCGAACGCGGCGAAGCGGGCCGCGTCCGGCACGGCGTACTTCACGCCGATGACGTTCGGGCAGGCGTCGGCCAGTTCGGCGAGCCGGGCGCCCGCGAGCACCGGGTTGCGGATGTACGGGACGACGCCCAGCTCGGGTACCGCCTCCGCGATGGCCCGGTGGTAGTCGACCCAGCCGCCCTCCGAGACGTACGGGTGGACCGGCTGATGGACCATCACCATCTGTGCCCCGAGCTCACGGGCGTGCCGGGCGGAGGCGACCGCGGTCGGCACGTCGTGCCCGACGCCGACCAGGATGGTGGCCCGGTCCCCCGCCTCCTCGATGGTCAACTCCGTCACCGTGCGCCGTTCTTCGGGGCTCAGGGCGTAGAACTCGCCGGTGTTGCCGTTGGGCGTGAGGATGCGTACGCCGCCGTCGAGCACCCGGCGCAGCAGGACGCGGTGGACCTCCTGGTCGATGGAACCGTCCTCGGCGAACGGGGTCACGGGGATCGCCACCACGTCGGCGAGAGCGGCCCGCCCGGCCTCGAACGTGGTCGTGGTCGCGGTCATTCCTGCTCACCCTTTCCCTGGGCCTCGGGGAAGGCCCGTTGCACGAACGAGGCGATGTGCGAGTGCAGGGCGCGCGCCGCGCCGTCCGAGTCGCCGTCGAGGGCGAGCCGCAGGATCTCCCGGTGCTCGGCGGCCTCGCGCTCCCAGGACGGGTTGGCCGCCCAGGCGACCGCGGAGACCAGGGCGGCCTGGTCACGGACCTCGTCGAGCATCCGGCCGAGCAGCGGGTTGCCGCAGCGGACGTAGAGGGAGCGGTGGAACTCGCGGTTGGCGAGGGAGCGCTGGGCGGTGTCGGTGGCGGCGTCGGCGCGTTCGAGCGCCTCGCGCGCCGTGTCGAGGGAGGACCCGCGCTGGACGGAGCGCCTGAGCGCCTCCGGCTCCAGGAGCAGCCGCACGTCGTACACCTCGCGCGCCATGTCCGCGTCCACCATGCGCACCGTGACGCCCTTGTACTGGTTCATCACGACGAGCCCGGTGCCGGCCAGGGTCTTGAGCGCCTCGCGCACCGGGGTCTTGGACACCCCGAACTGTGCGGCGAGCTCGGTCTCGACCAGAGCCTGTCCCGGGGTCAACTGCCCGGTGAGGATGCGGTGTTTGATCCCTTCCAGCACGAACTGCGTGCGGGAGGGGATCGGCGTGGGCACAGAGGTCATGCGCGCCTCTCGGGGTCAACGGAGCCCCCAAGGATCGGAGGCTCGCGTATCTGATCTCACGTATCGCGTCTCATATATGACGTACGAAGTACGACGCGATGAAAGTAGGAGCGCGCCTGTGTTTCGTCAACGCTTCTGACAAAAGAAGTTCGAGGCTTCTGGCAAAAGGGGCCCGAGCCGACGCCGGGGCCCGATGCCGCGCCGGCGCCCTCGGAAGACAGGCGAACCCGTTCGCCCTCGCGATGCCGATGGGGCTGGAGCTTCGCGTACGGCGGGTTCATTCCCGACGTACACGAAGCTCCAGCCCCATCACGGGTACCGCCGCATCCATGTGCCACTGCAATCCGGCGAAGACACCCCGCCGGTGGTGTGCCCTGTCAGCCGGTGGGCGCCCACCCCGGGTCCCGGCCGCTCAGCCTGATCACCCGGTCCAGCAGGGGCGCCCCCTCCGGCACGGGCACGACCGGCCCGAAGATGGTCCCGCGCGACGGGTCGTCCACCGAGGGCGCGAGCATCTCGTACGCCGCGTTCAGGGCCGCCGCGTCGGGGGCGTACGGCTGGCCGGTCGCGCGGGCCAGGTCCCAGCCGTGCACGACGAGTTCGTCGGCGGCGACGACACCCGCGACCTCGCCGGGCAGATCCACACCGCCCGCGCGGGTCTCGCCCGTCCACGCGGCCGGATCGCGCCACGCCTCGGCCAACTCGCCGAGCACCTTGGGCAGCTCGGCGCGCCAGCCCGGCGTCACGTCCGGCAGCCGGGAGGTGGGGTCGGTGTCCGTCGTGGCCCCGAGGTCCTTCCGCCCGGCGTCCCGGAAGGCCGCGGACAGCCCGGCCAGATGCCCGAGCAGATGGCGCACCGCGTACTCCGGACACGGCGTCACGGCGTCGAGCTGCTCCTCGCCCACCTCCTCCGCGAGGCGAGCCACGACCAGGGCCTGCGGCCCCAGGTCAAGAGTGCTCGGAGTCGTACCGTCGTCGCCCATGCCGGGCTCCTCTCGTCACAGGGTCTTCAGGAGGTAGACCGTCGGCCGTACGAAAACTCATCGCTCCCGCTCCCAAGATCGTGCTCAGGAGTCTGGTCAGGCGTTCGAGCCGTCGAGATGCTCGGTGCAACCGGGATACCCGGTGCCCGGGACCGCGAAGGGGAGCCACGCCATGAAGGCGATCGTTCAGGATGCCTACGGATCAGCGGACCTCCTGGAACTGCGCGACATCGACCGCCCCGTGCCCGGCGACGACGAGGTGCTCGTCGAGGTGCGCGCGGCAGGCGTCGGCCCCGAGGTGTGGCACCTGATGACGGGCCGGCCCTATGTGGCGCGCGTGGCCCTGGGGCTCCGTAGGCCCAAGAACCCGGTACGCGGCTGGGACGGCGCCGGACGGGTCGAGGCCGTCGGCGCGAAGGTGACCGAGTTCAAGCCGGGCGACGAGGTCTTCGGCAACTGCGAGGGCTCGTTCGCCCAGTACGCGCGCGCCAAGGCCGCGAAGATCGCCCTCAAACCGGCCAACCTCGCCTTCGAACAGGCCGTCGCCCTCCCCGTGTCCGGCATGACCGCCCTCCAGGCCCTCAGCGGCAAGGGCCGTCCTCAGCCGGGCCAGAAGGTCCTCGTCATCGGCGCCTCCGGCGGTGTCGGCTGCTACGCCGTCCAGCTCGCCGCGATGTACGGCGCCGAGGTCACCGGTGTCTGCGGCCCCACGGGCGCGGACTTCGTACGCTCCCAGGGCGCCTCGCACGTCATCGACTACACCCGCGAGGACATCACCGACGGCCCGCACCACTACGACGTCATCATCGACAACGCGGGCCTTCGTCCTCTGCCGGTGCTCCGCCGCGCCCTCGCTCCGCGCGGCACCCTCGTCATCGTCGGCGGGGAGGGCGGGACCGGCTTCTTCGGCGGTATGAGCCGCGGCCTGCGGGCCGTCACGCTCTCGCCCTTCATCGGCCAGAACCTCCGCAACCTCATCTCCGTCGCGCGCCGCGAGGACCTGCTGACCCTCAAGGAACTCGCCGAGCAGGACAAGATCACCCCGCCCGTCGACCGCACCTACCCCCTCGCCGAGGCCGCCGACGCCCTCCGCCATCTGGAGAAGGGCCATCCCCGGGGCAAGATCGTCCTCACCATCTGAGCCAGGGGGAGCCAGGCGGGAGCCCTGCTGAAGCCCGGCGGGCTCCCGGCGAGGCCTCTCCTCATCCCGACGGCCCCGCTGCCGCTCCGGCGGCGTCCCCGCTAAGGCACCTGCCCGATGCCCGGCCCGGGGCCTTAGCCCCACGATGACCAGGCATGACGACATCGACACAGACATGGGCGGTGACCCGTGTCCTGCGAGACCGCAACGCGGGTCTGTACCTCGGCGGAGTCGTGGTCTCCGGGTTCGGCTCGTCGGCGATGTGGCTGGTGTCCGGGATCTGGGTGAAGGACCTGACCGGCTCGGACGGCCTGGCCGCCCTCTGCGTCTTCGCCCTCTGGGCGCCCACGCTGATCGGCCCGGCCCTCGGCACCCTCGCGGACCGCACCCGCCGCCGGCCCCTGCTGGTGTGGACGAACCTGGGCCTGGCAGCACTCCTGCTGCCCCTGTTCACCGTCGACTCCCCCGGCACCCTGTGGATCCTCTTCGCCGTGCTCCTGGTCTACGGAGCGGCCGGCGTCGTCCACGACGCGGCGGAGTCGGCCCTGGTGGCCACAGCGGTCGACAAGCAGCTCCTCGGCGACTTCAACGGCCTGCGCATGACGGCCAACGAGGGCATGAAACTCCTCGCCCCGCTCGCGGGAGCGGGCCTTTACGCGGCGTACGGGGGCGCCCGCGTCGCACTCCTGGACGCGGTCACCTTCGCCCTGGCCGCGGGCCTCTACACGCTCCTGCGCGTCCACGAGCCGAAGCCGCTCACGGCCTCGGCCCCGGGCGGCCGGCGTGCCCAGACGGCCGAAGGCGCCCGCTACTTGTGGGGCCATCCGACCCTGCGCCCGCTCGTCCTCGCGGGCGGCACGACCATGCTCTTCTCGGGCCTCAACGGCGCGACGATCTACGCGGTGGCGGAGGGCCTCGGCCACTCCCCCGCGTACGTGGGTGTCCTGTACGTCGCCCAGGGCGTCGGTTCGGTGGCGGTCGGGCTGGCCGCGGGCCCGCTCCTGCGCCGCCTGGGCGAACGCCGGTTCGCCGGGTACGGCATCGCACTCACCGCCGTGGCCGTGACGGCCCGCGCGCTCCCCTACGACGCGGTGGTCCTCGCCTCGGCCGCGGCGATCGGCGTCGGACTCCCCTGCGTACTGATCGCGGCACTCACCGCGGTCCAGCGCGAAACGCCGGACGCCCTGCTGGGACGCACGACGGCAACCGCCAACACCCTGCTGTTCGCCCCGACGGCGGCGGGCCTGGCGCTGGGCGCGGGTTTGGTCGAACTGGTCCACCACCGGGTGCTGTTGGCGGGATTCGGGCTCGTGCGGCTCGTGACGGTCGCGCCCATGCTGCGGGACCGCGCCCCGACAGGGGCGCGGGGAACTGCGCGACAAGCCCCCACCGGACCCGCAGACTGACTACCGCGCTCCCAACCGCGCGAGCGCTTCCGTCACGAGCGACAGATCCGCGTCGGACGCCAACCCCGCGTGGTACAGCCGCACTTCGGTGGCTCCCAGCTCGACGGCCCGTGTCACGTCCTCGACGAGTGACGCGGGACGGCCACCCATCCCGCTCACCACGGTGAAGTTGGCCGCCAGCACGGCCCCTTCAACTCGCTGCTCGGCGAAGGGGATCAGCGGCTCGGGCCCGGCGGCGCACGGTACGACCACGCCGTCGGCGACCGACAGGATGTGCCCGGGGTCCACACCGACGTTCGCACCGACGCGGTAGGAGACCGGGTCCGCGTGCAGCAGGATCTGGAACCCCTCGGGCGCGGCCGCGCGTACGGCGAGGACGGCTTCCGTCTGGAGGGACCGGGCGACCGAGTCACGCCACGTGCGCGTGGCCGTCGCGAGCTCGGCGCCGAGCAGTTTCTCGACGTCCTCCCAGCCCTCGACGGGAGCCTCGCCCCGCCACACGGGCTCCAGGGCGCGCCGGACCGAGGCCGCCAACTCGTCGGGGTCGAGCCCCAGTTGCGTATAGCCGTCCCCGCAGGAGGGGCAGAAGCACAGCGACATCAGGTACGTGCCGGCGTCCCCGAGTGCCACGCCCGCCGTCTTGTCGTGGGCGTGCAGATGCGGGAGCCCGTACCAGCCGAGGGACTCCAGCTCCGTGCCCGAGGCGCCGGGACGGATCGCCGCCTCGACGGCCAGATCGACGAGGTACGCGCGCGTGTCGGGCTGCGCGACGCAGGGAGCCCACGAGTAGCGGTCCCCATAGGCGTTGACCACCGAGGTGTCAGGAAACTCCACGCCCATACGGGAGTTGTGCGCGAGCACCACCCAGGTGTGCACGTCGAGCCCCGCCCCCGCGAGAGCCGACGCGGCCTCCCCGTACGCGTCACCGGGCGCCCAGTCCCCGGCGGCGTACGGCCGGAGCCTGCGGCCCTGCCACCGCGCGGCGTCCGTCGGGTAGAGCACGGAGGCGTGCAGCGCGGTGACGATGCGGTGCCGGGGGTGGCGGGGGGTCAGGGCGCGCGTGGAGTGGTACGCGGAGGCGGGCGTCGCCTGCTGGACGCCGAGCCCGGCGATGCGCGCCGCCGCGTCGGGGTCGCCGTTGACGTCCCACGGATAGACGAAGGTCGACGCCTTCACTTGTCCTCCTCCAGAAGCGCGTAACCCCGCTCGATCAGCTGGGCGAGCTGCTTGACGTGGTCCTCGGACGGCTCGTGCAGCGGCGGCCGCACCTCGCCCACGTCGAGCCCCCGCAGCCGTACGCCCGCCTTGACCAGCGAGACAGCGTACCCGCGGCCCTGTGCGCGCAGTTCGACGAGAGGCCGGTAGAAGCCGTCGAGCAGCCGGTTCACGGTGGCGTCGTCGCCGGAGCCCAGGGCCCGGTGGAAGGCGAGGGCGATCTCGGGAGCGAAGCAGAAGATGGCGGAGGAGTACAGGGTGATGCCGATGCCGCGGTAGGCGAGGCCGGTGAGCTCGGCGGTCGGCAGCCCGTTGAAGTAGAGGAATTCGCCCGGGTACTCGGACCGTACGGCGCTCACGATGCGCTGCATCAGGTCGAGGTCGCCGAGCCCGTCCTTGAAGCCGATGATCCCCTCGGCGCGGGCCAGCGAGACGACGGTCTCGGGTGTGAACACGGCGTTGTCCCGCTGGTACACGATGACGTCGAGCGAGGTGGCGGCGGCCAGTTCGGTGTAGTGCCGCAGCAGCCCCTCCTGCCCGGCGACGACGAGATAGGGCGGCATGGCGAGCAGCCCGTCCGCGCCCGCCTCCTCGGCGAGCCGCGCGTACCGCACGGCGAGCGCGGTCCCGTACCCGGCACCCGCGACGACGGGGACGCGGCCCGCAGTCTCCTCGACGGCCGCCCGTACGCACTCCTGGAACTCCTCGGGCGTGAGCGCGTGGAACTCCCCGGTCCCGCAGCAGGCGAAGACGGCGGCGGCCCCGGCCTCGACGCCCCGCCGGACGTGCTCGCGGTAGACGTCGAGGTCGACGGCTCCGTCGCGGTCGTACGCGGTGACGGGGAAGAACAGCGGCCCGCTCGGGATACTGAGTCGAGCGGCAAGGGGGGCTGACGTCACGGGCTCTCCCTAGAGCATGAGCATGCACGCACACGCCGGCTCGTGCACGTTTCTGATCCATGTCCATATCCCTGAACACTTCCACGCTAAGGCGCCCTCTTGGGGGCGGTCAAGCGGGCCAACATGCATTGCGGGAGCAACAAGGGAGCAGAAAGAGCACGGAAGGGGAGCGGATCCCACCACTGCGCGCGACACTTGACGCGGTCCGTCGACGATCCATAGCGTGTCCACGGATGTGAATGCCGTACACGATGACGGCTGCCGATTCAAGGAGACCCGAGGATGCCCGCTCCCCGCACCGTTCTGCTCACCGGCGCCGCCGGCGGTCTCGGCACCCTGATGCGAGGGCTGCTTCCCGCCTACGGCTACGAGCTGCGGCTCCTCGATCTGCTCCCGATCGACGGCGAGCCGGGCGCGGTCACCGCGGACCTCGGCGACAAGGAAGCCCTGCGCGAGGCCGTGCGGGGCGTGGACGCGATCATCCACCTCGCGGGCATATCCCTGGAGTCCACCTTCGAGAAGATCCTGAAGGCGAACATCGAGGGCACGTACAACCTGTACGAGGCGGCACGCGAGGAGGGCGTCCGGCGTATCGTCTTCGCCTCCTCCAACCACGCGGTCGGCTACACCCCGCACCCCGGGGGCGAGGCGCCCCACGCCCCGGACACGCTCATCCCCATCGACACCCCGCGCCGCCCGGACACCTTCTACGGCCTGTCGAAGTCGTTCGGCGAGGACCTGGCGCAGTTCTACTGGGACAGGCACGGCCTGGAGACCGTCTCCGTGCGGATCGGCTCCTGCTTCATGGAGCCGACCAGCGTGCGCATGCTGTCGGTCTGGATGAGCCCCGGCGACGGCGCCCGCCTCTTCCACGCGGCCCTGACCGCCGAGGACGTCGAGCACACCGTCGTCTACGGCTCCTCCGCGAACACGCGCCTGTGGTGGGACCTGACCACCGCACGGGGGCTCGGCTACGAGCCGCAGGACGACTCCGAGCAGTACGCCGAGAAGCTGATCGCCGAGCAGGGCGAGCTGGACCCGCGGAACCCGGACCACACCCGCCTGGGCGGCCACTTCGTGACCAACCCGCCGGTCTGGCCGTACTGACACTCGCGTCCGGGCCGGGGATCCCGTCCGGGCGCACAGGCCACCGCCGACGCATCCGGCCACCACGCAAGGACCGCCTCACGGGGCGAGCGGGCACCTAACGGGCCCGCCCGCCCCGCCGTTCGGGCATGCCCGCTGCCCGAATTCCGCTGCACCGCAGGTCCGGCACGGGCAGCCGTCGCTCGTTACGGTCACATACGGGCGCCATCGGGCTCGCAACAGACCTGGTCAGTGGCGCGCACCCGCTGTAGAACTTCCCCCATGGGCCCCACCGGGCCCGAACGGGCAGTGAGCACGGAGAGCGGGTGTCGGGCATGAGCGCGGAAGAACGTCAGCGGGAGATCGTGAAGAGCGCCCGTCGCGCCGGCGCCGTCGACGTGAACGAGCTCGCCGCCGAGCTGGGCGTCGCCAAGGAGACCGTACGACGGGATCTGCGCGCCCTGGAGGACCACGGACTCGTCCGCCGCACGCACGGCGGCGCCTATCCGGTGGAGAGCGCCGGCTTCGAGACGACGCTCGCCTTCCGTGCCACCAGCCATGTGCCCGAGAAGCGCCGGATCGCGGCCGCCGCGGCCGAGCTGCTCGGGGACGCCGAGACGGTCTTCGTCGACGAGGGGTTCACCCCGCAGCTCATCGCCGAGTCACTGCCCCGGGACCGGCCGCTGACCGTGGTCACCGCGTCCCTGGCCACCGCGGGAGCGCTCGCCGAGGCCGACAACACGACGGTGCTGCTGCTCGGCGGCCGGGTCAGGCCCGGCACCCTCGCGACCGTCGACCACTGGACCACGAAGATGCTCGCCGGGTTCGTCATCGACCTGGCGTTCATCGGAGCCAACGGCATCTCGCGCGAACACGGCCTCACCACCCCCGACCCGGCCGTCAGCGAGGTCAAGTCACAGGCCATCCGGGCCGCCCGGCGCACGGTGTTCGCGGGGGTGCACACCAAGTTCGGCGCTGTCAGCTTCTGCCGGTTCGCGGAGATCAGCGCACTGGAGGCGATCGTCACCAGCACCCTCCTCCCCACGTCCGAGGCCCACCGCTACTCGATGCAGGGCCCCCAGGTCATCCGGGTCTGAAACAGAGACCGCACCCCAGTCCCCCCAAAGAGTTCGAAAAACCAACTGACCCACTACAGAGGCATCACACTCCCCGCGCCATCCCATATGTACTGATACATCCAGGAGCGATCCATGCGAACCCAGAGCCGACGGAGGCCGCGCGCGACGCTCGTCGCGGCCGCCGCAGGGACGCTGCTCGCCCCGCTGCTCTCCGGTTGCTGGGCCGGAGCGGGCGGAGCGGGCTCCGGTGGCAACTCCATCAACGTCCTCATGGTCAACAACCCGCAGATGGTGGAGCTGCAGAAGCTCACCGCCGCCCACTTCACCAAGGAGACCGGCATCAAGGTGAACTTCACCGTGCTGCCGGAGAACGACGTGCGCGACAAGATCAGCCAGGACTTCGCCAACCAGGCAGGCCAGTACGACGTCGCCACCCTGTCCAACTACGAGATACCGATCTACGCCAAGAACGACTGGCTGCACGAGATGGACTCGTACGTCGCGAAGGACCCGGGGTACGACGAGCAGGACGTCCTCAAGCCCATGCGACAGTCCCTCACCGCGGACGACGGCAAGCTCTACGGGCAGCCCTTCTACGGCGAGTCGTCCTTCCTGATGTACCGCAAGGACGTGTTCGAGGCGAAGGGCCTCACCATGCCCGAGCGTCCGACCTGGACCCAGGTGGCCGACCTCGCGGCCAAGGCCGACGGCGCCGAGTCGGGCATGAAGGGCATCTGTCTGCGCGGTCTGCCCGGCTGGGGCGAGGTCATGGCCCCGCTCACCACGGTCGTGAACACCTTCGGCGGCACCTGGTTCGACAAGAGCTGGAAGGCACGGCTCGACTCCCCCGAGTGGGAACGGGCGGTGAAGTTCTACGTGGACCTCGTCCGCGACCACGGCGAGGCGGGCGCACCCCAGGCCGGCTTCGCCGAGTGCCTCAACAACATGACCCAGGGCAAGGTCGCCATGTGGTACGACGCCACGTCCGCGGCCGGTTCCCTGGAGTCCGCCAAGTCCCCGGTCAAGGGCAAGATCGGCTACGTGCCGGCGCCCGTCGAGAAGACCGAGTCCTCCGGCTGGCTCTACACCTGGGCGTGGGGCATCCAGGACGCGTCCCGGAACCCCGACAAGGCCTGGAAGTTCGTCTCCTGGGCGTCCAGCAAGGAGTACGAGCAGCTGGTCGGCGACAAGATCGGCTGGTCCAACGTCCCGGCAGGCAAGCGCGCGTCGACGTACACCAACGCCGACTACCGCAAGGAGGCCGGCGCCTTCCAGGAGATGACCAAGGAGGCCATCGAGGGCGCCCGGCCCACCGACCCCGGGGTGCAGCCGCGGCCCGCGCCCGGCATCCAGTTCGTCGGCATCCCCGAGTTCACCGATCTCGGCACCAAGGTCTCGCAGGAGATCAGCGCGGCCATCGCCGGACGCCAGTCCGTCGAGTCGGCCCTGAACAAGTCCCAGAAGCTGGCCGAGGAGATCGCCGAGGAGTACGAGGGACGATGACCGCCACCACAACGGCTCCAGTAGCCGCACCATCCGTACACACCGAGAAGCGTCCCGCGGGCCGCATGCGCGCCTGGGCGACCCGGGCCCCGCTCCTCCCCGCCCTGATCTTCATGATCGCCGTGACCCAGCTCCCCTTCGTGGCCACGCTGGTGATCTCCTTCTTCGACTGGAACTCCCTCTACCCGGACGCCCGCAGCTTCACGGGCTTCGGCAACTACTCCGAGGTCCTCACCGACGCGGCCCTGCGCAAGTCGGTCTGGACGACCATCCTGCTGACGGTCACCGTCGTCCTGGCCAGCCTGGTCCTGGGCCTGGGCCTAGCCCTCCTCCTGGACCGGAAGTTCCGGGGCCGCGGTGTGGTCCGTACGCTCCTGATCGCGCCCTTCCTGGTGGTCCCCGTGGCGGCGGCCCTGCTCTGGAAGCATGTGCTCTACAACCCTGAATACGGCCTGCTCAATGGGTTGTTGCACTATGTGGGCGGACCACAGCCGGACTGGATCTCCAACACCCCGCTGCTCGCCGTCGAGATGTCCCTCGTCTGGCAGTGGACACCCTTCATGATGCTGATCCTGCTGGCCGGCCTGCAGAGCCGCGACCACCAGCAGATCGAGGCCGCGAAGGTCGACGGCGCGAGCGGCTGGCAGGTCTTCCGCTATCTGACCCTCCCCCACCTGCGCCGCTACCTCGAACTGGGCGCCCTGCTGGGCTCGATCTACATCGTCCAGAACTTCGACGCGGTCTTCACCATCACGTCCGGCGGCCTGGGCACCGCGAACCTGCCCTACACCGTCTACCAGAGCTTCTACCAGGCCCACGAGAACGGCCTCGCCTCCGCGGCCGGCGTCCTCGTCGTCATCGGCTCGATCATCATCGCGACCTTCGCGCTGCGCGTGGTCTCGTCCCTGTTCCGCGAGGAGGTGGGCCGCGCATGAGCGCCACCGCGATCCGTGTACGTCCCCGTAGTGCCGAGTCCGGCCACCCCGGCCCCCGCCGCCCCAGGGGAAGGGGCCTCGGCCTGGTCGCCTGGCTGGCCGGGATCGTCTTCTTCCTGCCCATCGCCTGGATGGCCCTGACGTCCTTCCACTCCGAGGAGGACGCGGCGACCAACCCGCCGTCCTTCGGGGCCGCGCTCACCCTCGACGGCTACCGCGAGTTCTTCGGCACGGGCGGCGGCGCGAGCCCCTGGCCGTCACTGATCAACTCGACGGTGGCATCGCTGGTGTCGACGCTCCTGGTCCTCGTGCTGGCCCTCCCAGCGGCCTACGCACTCTCCATCCGCCCGGTGAAGAAGTGGACGGACGTCCTGTTCTTCTTCCTCTCGACGAAGATGCTCCCGGTGGTGGCGGGCCTCCTGCCCATCTACCTCTTCGCCAAGAACACCGGAATGCTGGACAACATCTGGCTCCTGGTCATCCTCTACACCTCGATGAACCTCCCGATCGCGGTGTGGATGATGCAGTCGTTCCTCTCCGAGGTCCCGGTGGCGATCATCGAGGCGGCACAGATAGACGGCGCGAAACTGCCCACCATCCTCGCCCGGGTCGTAGCCCCCATCGCCCTGCCCGGCATCGCGGCCACAGCCCTGATCTGCTTCATCTTCAGCTGGAACGAGCTGCTGTTCGCCCGGGTCCTCACGGGCGTGGTGGCGGAGACCGCCCCCGTCTTCCTCACCGGCTTCATCACCAGCCAGGGCCTGTTCCTGGCGAAGGTGTGCGCCGCGTCGCTCGTCATCTCCCTGCCGGTGCTCGCCGCGGGGTTCGCCGCCCAGGACAAACTGGTCCAGGGCCTGTCGTTGGGAGCCGTGAAATGAAGGCCGCAGTCATCGAGTCCGTGGGCCGTGCCGTCGTGGCCGAGGTCCCGGACCCGACGCCGGGCCCCCGCGAGGTCGTCGTCGAGGTCGCCGCCTGCGGCCTGTGCGGCACCGACCTGCACATCCTCCAGGGCGAGTTCGCCCCCAAGCTGCCGATCGTGCCCGGCCACGAGTTCGCGGGCGAGGTGGTCGGGGTGGGCACCCAGGTCACCGAGCTGTCACTCGGCGACCGGGTGGCGGTGGACCCCTCCCTCTACTGCTACGAGTGCCGGTTCTGCCGTACGGGCCACAACAACCTCTGCGAGCGCTGGGCGGCCATCGGCGTGACGACGGCAGGCGGCGCGGCCCAGTACGCGGTGGCCCCCGTGGCGAACTGCGTCAAACTCCCCGACCACATCCGTACCCAGGACGCGGCCCTGGTCGAGCCCCTCTCCTGCGCGGTCCGCGGCTACGACGTACTGAACTCCCGCCTCGGCTCCCACGTCCTGATCTACGGCTCCGGAACCATGGGCCTGATGATGCTGGAACTGGCGAAGCGGACAGGTGCGGCGAGCGTCGACGTGGTCGACATCAATCCACAGCGGCTCGAGACGGCCGCGCGGCTCGGCGTCTCGGCGACGGCCACCGGGGCCGACGAGCTGGACCGGCCTCAGGGGTGGGACCTGGTCGTCGACGCCACCGGCAACGCGGCGGCGATCCAGGACGGTCTTGAGCGGGTCGCGAAGGCCGGCACGTTCCTTCAGTTCGGCGTGGCGGACTACTCGACCCGGGTCACGATCGACCCGTACCGCATCTACAACCAGGAGATCACCATCACCGGCTCCATGGCCGTCCTCCACAGCTTCGAGCGGGCGGCCGAGCTCTTCGCGACGGGTGTCCTGGACCCGGACTTCTTCATCAGCGACCGCCTGCCGCTTGACCAGTACCCGCAGGCCCTGGAGCAGTTCGCCTCAGGCGTGGGCCGAAAGATCGTGGTGGTCCCGTAGGGGATTTCCGCCCCAGACCCCGTGGGGTGTGATTTCGGGTGCGGGTCCGGCTGTGGCTGATCGCGCAGTTCCCCGCGCCCTTAAAACCTGGGGGCGCGGGGAACTGCGCAGTCTTTTGGGGGTTCGGGGGCGGAGCCCCTGAGTTAGTGACGATGGGGGTCCCCCCGCTCGAGCGAAGCCGAGAGTGGGGGAGGGTAGGGGCGGCGGGGGCGAGAAAAGCCCTGTTGGCCGCCCGGGGGCGCTGGTAGCTTCGGGGGCGTGTTCCTCCTCTTGGCATAGGGCCCGCCCCGGCCCGCGATCGGCAGCGCGGTAGGCGCAGTCGTCGCGGAGCACAGGCGTCCCCGTCGCCCGGGCGCACGCCCACCCCGGCGGCGCCCTCTTTCTGAGGAACCCTTCGCATGTCTGCGCCTTCAACGCGGCCCTCGTACGCCGCGGTACTACGCACGCCCCACGCCACTCGCACCTTCACAGCCGCCCTCGTCGGCAGGCTCTCGTACGGCATGGTCTCGCTGGCCGTGATGCTGGCGGTGAGCCGCGCCACCGGCTCGTACGCCGTGGCCGGCATCGTCATGGCGCTCTTCGGCGCCGCGAGTGTCTTCTTGTCGCCCCTGCGGGCCGCCCTGGTGGACCGCCACGGCCCGCGCCGCGCACTGCTGCCGATGGCCGCGCTGTACGCGGGTCTGCTCGGCACGCTCGCCGCCGCGACCTGGCGCCCCGGCGCACCCGCGCCGTTCCTGGGCACGGTCGCCGTCGCGGCGGGCGCGTGCACCCCGCCCCTCGGGCCCACCATGCGGGCCGTGTGGGGCGAACTCGTCACCGACAGGCGGCTGTTGCAGCGCGCGTACAGCCTGGACGGCGTCGCCGAGGAACTGCTGTTCGTCTCGGGGCCGCTGCTGGTGGGAGTGGTCGTGGGGTTCGCGCCCCCGGCCGCCGGGGTCGCCGTCAGCGCCCTGCTGGTGGGCGTCGGCACCCTGGCGTTCGTCACCTCACCCGCGGTGAAGGGCGTCGCCGTACGGGCCTCCCGCGTTCGGACCCGGACCCGGACCCGGACGCGGATCGAGCGCGGACTCGTCCAGCCCGTCGTCGTGGCCGCGGGCGTCGGGCTCGCGCTCGGAGCCGTCGACCTTCTCGTGCCGGCCTTCGCCGAGCAGCGGGGCCACGGGGACGACACCGTGGCGTGGATCTTCGCCGCGCTGTCGGCAGGGAGTGCCGTGGGCGGGCTGCTGTACGGCGTGGTCGAGTGGCGCACCGGAACCCGGGTGCGACTGCCGGCGCTGACGGTGGGCCTCGGCCTGGCCCTGGCCGTCGCCGGGCTCGCCCCGGGCCTCGCCACGCTCACCGCCGCCGTCGTGTGTGCCGGGTTCTTCGTCGCCCCGGCGCTGACCACCGCGTATCTGGTGGCCGACGAGTCCGCCGCGCCGGGCGCCCGGGTCCAGGCCGGCGCCTGGGTCAACACCGCGGTGAACGCGGGCATTTCGACGGGTTCGGCGGCCGCGGGACTGCTGGTGGGCCGCCTGCCCCTGGAGGCGGGATTCGCCCTGGCCGGCGGGGCGGCGCTGCTCGCGGCCGCCGCCGTCGGCCTGGGCACCCGGTATCCGCGCGCACTGCCTCAGGAGCAGGAGCAGGAGCAGGAGCAGGAGCAGAAGGCGGAGACGGAGGCCGGCGCGGTGGAACAGGCCCCCGAACGCCGGTAAGGGCACCCGGTGCCGGGTGCCCTTACCTGTGGTCCCTGGGGAGGGAGGAGGAGACGTCAGTCGTTCGAGCGGTCAGCCGTGACCTTGCCGGAGTCGGGGTCGACCCTCCAGTCGCTGCCGGTGCCGTTCGCGGCCGTGGTGTCGACCTCCCAGGCCTTGTCCGTGCTCTCCTCGTCGAGGTCGACGGAGGTCACCGTGCCCTTGGCGGCGCCGGCCTCCGCGGCCTCGGCGGCGGTGACGGAGCTGCCCTTCAGGGCGGCACGGATCTGGGCGGTCTCGGCGGCGTCGTCGCCGTCGTCGTCCCGGTCGACGTGGGAACCGACGACCTTGCCGTTGGCGGGGTCGACCTGGACGCTGTGCCAGGTGCCGCCGTTGGTGAGGATGTCCACGTCCCACACGTGCTTCGTGCCCTCGTCGTCCAGGTCGGCCGAGACCGCCGTACCGGCGGTGTTCTTCAGCGCCGCCCTGATCGCGTCGGCGGCGTCGACCTGCGCGACCTTGGCGTCGGCGGCGTTCTCGGCCTTGTCCTCGGCGTCCTCGCCGGTGTCCTTCGCGGCCTTGTC
The DNA here is from genome assembly GCF_027270795.1 of Streptomyces sp. ActVer. Classification (NCBI taxonomy): domain Bacteria; kingdom Bacillati; phylum Actinomycetota; class Actinomycetes; order Kitasatosporales; family Streptomycetaceae; genus Streptomyces; species Streptomyces sp. ActVer. The sequence goes on along the minus strand of NZ_JAPWHT010000003.1, from coordinate 46,139 downwards.
CTCGGCCGCGTCGGCCCTGTCGTCCGCCTTGTCGTCCGCGTCGTTGTCGTCGGTGTCGTTCACATTGGCGTCGTCGCCGCGGCCGGTGTCGTCGTTCGACACCTGCACGTTGGACTTCTTCGCCGGCGCCTCTTCGTCACCCGAGACCGCGATGGCGGTCGCGGTGCCGCCGCCGATCAGGGCTGCGGCCGCGATGGTGGCGATGACGATGTTGCGCTTCATGGGATTCCTCCAGAATGCGACTGGTTGCAACCAGTAACGGATGGTGTCGCCGGTTGCAGTGGCTTGTCCGCCTCGTCTGCTGTCGACGGGAACCAATCTGGCGGACCGACGCTGAAGCCGACCTGAAGCCTCCTGAAGGTGTCTTCAGGTTCGGTTTGCCAAGCTGGGCGCATGCGCCTGTTGATCGTGGAGGACGAAAAGCGGCTCGCCCTGTCGCTCGCCAAGGGCCTGACGGCCGAGGGATACGCCGTGGACGTGGTCCACGACGGCCTGGAGGGGCTGCACATGGCCGGCGAGGGCTCGTACGACCTCGTCATCCTCGACATCATGCTGCCCGGGATGAACGGCTACCGCGTGTGCGGCGCCCTGCGCGCCGCGGGACACGACGTGCCGATCCTGATGCTCACCGCCAAGGACGGCGAGTACGACGAGGCGGAGGGCCTCGACACGGGCGCCGACGACTATCTGACCAAGCCGTTCTCCTACGTCGTCCTCGTCGCCCGGGTGAAGGCGCTCCTGCGGCGGCGCGGCCCGTCGGGCGGAGCCTCGCCCGTGTACGAGGCCGGGCACCTGAAGGTCGACACCGCCGCCCGGCGCGTGTTCCTCGCGGACGACGAGATCACCCTGACCACCAAGGAGTTCTCCGTCCTCGAGCAGCTCGTCGTGCGGGCCGGGGAGGTCGTGTCGAAGGCCGACATCCTGGAGCACGTCTGGGACTTCGCGTACGAGGGCGACCCGAACATCGTCGAGGTCTACGTCAGCGCCCTGCGCCGCAAGCTCGGCCCGGAACTGATCAGGACCGTACGCGGGGCCGGATACAGACTGGAGGCACGGGCATGAGGCGGCGCATGAGATCGGTACGGGCCCGCGCCACGCTCGCCGCGACCCTCGTCGTCGCCATAGCCCTGGTCGCCGCGGGCGCCGCCGTACTGCTCGCGCTGCGGGCCAGCCTCATCGGCCAGGCGGACGCCGAGGCCGACTCGGTGGCCCGCAACGCCGCCTCGGCACTGTCGAACGGACTCGCGTACAACGATCTCGACCTGCCGGACGGCGACGAGAACCCCGTCGAGGTCCTGGACCGGAAGGGGAAGGCCGTCGCCTTCGGCGAGGACGTCGAGGACATGAGCGTGGTTGCCAAGGCCTCGGACCGGCTGAACTCCGTCGCCAACGACGACGCCGGCGACACGGACGAGGGGCTGGCCGACGAGGAGGACGCTCTCGAAGCCGGCGACATCGCCGACGAGACCTGGTACGGCCAGGGCACCGCGACCGTCGAAGGAGAGACGGCCGACTACCGGTTCGCCGGGGTCGACGTGGTCACACAGGGGGGTGTCCCGCTCACCGTCTACGCGGGCGCTCCGCTCTCCGCCGAAAAGGACGCCGTCGGCACGGCGTTGACGGCCATGCTGATCGGCCTGCCCCTGCTGCTGCTGACGGTCAGCGGGGTGACGTACGTCGTCACCAGGCGGGCCCTGCGCCCCGTGGAGGGGATCCGTGCCGAGATGGCCGCCATCACGGCCTCCGAGGATCTCTCGCGGCGCGTCCCCGAGCCCGCCACCCACGACGAGGTCGCCCGCCTCGCCCGTACGACGAACGAGACGCTCGCCGCCCTGGAGACCTCGGTGGAGCGGCAGCGCGCGTTCGTCGCCGACGCCTCGCACGAGCTGCGCAGCCCCATCGCCTCGCTGCGCACCCAGCTCGAAGTGGGCGCCGCGCACCCGGAGTTGCTCGATGTGGACGGTGCCGTCGAGGACACCGTACGGCTGCAGCGGCTGGCCGCCGACCTGTTGCTGCTCGCCCGGCTGGACACGGGGGAGCGGCCCTCGGACGCGCGCCTGGATCTGGCGGCGTTCGTGCGCGCGGAGGCGGGCCAGCGGGTCGGGGACCGGGTCGAGGTGTCCGTGGACGCCGAGTCCGCCGAAGTGGCCGGGTCGCGCGGGCAGTTGGCGCGCGTGCTGGGCAATCTGCTGGACAACGCGCAGCGGCACACGCGGACCTCGGGCGCCGTGACCGTGCGGCGCGCGGGGGAGTGGGCGGTCGTCGGGGTCGCCGACGACGGCGCGGGCGTGCCCGCCGCCGAGCGCGAGCGGGTCTTCGAGCGGTTCGTACGGCTCGACGAGGCCCGTACGCGCGACGACGGCGGAGCCGGTCTCGGCCTCGCCATCGCCCGCGACGTCGCCGTCCGGCACGGTGGATCGCTCACCGTCCAGGACGCGCCGACAGGCGGAGCCCTGTTCGAACTCCGCCTGCCGCTGCGCTGAGCGCTTCGCCGGAAGGGCCGCGATGCGCCGTCGTTCGTCTGCGGCGCCGTCATGGTCCCCCAGCCTTCGGCCGGGAGGTGCCCCCAGGTCGCGCAGTTCCCCGCGCCCCTCCAGGGCGCCGCCGAACTGCAGTGGACTTCGCCCGACCTGCTCGGCCGGTCGCTTTCTGCGCTACGAACGTCCCCGCTGCCCCCGCAGGTGCTCCGCGATCGGGGTCAGGGACTTGTGGAGCTCTTCCAGGGCCTCCGGCGAGAGGAGGTCGATGAAGTGCCGCCGCACGGACGCCACATGATGAGGCGCGACCTTCTTCATCGTCTCCATGCCGTGGTCCGTGAGCACGGCGTACAGCCCACGGCGGTCGGACTCGCAGTTCTCGCGCCTGACCAGGTCCGCGTTCTCCATGCGGGTGATCTGGTGGGAGAGGCGGCTCTTGGACTGGAGGGTGGCGGACGCGAGGTCGCTCATCCGCAGCCGCACGCCCTCCGACTCGGAGAGGTTCACCAGGATCTCGTAGTCGTTCATCGTCAGGCCGAACGGTTGGAGGTCTTTTTCGAGCTGATACGTCAACAGCCTGTTGACCTCCAGGTGGGTGCGCCAGGCGCACTGCTCCGCTTCGGTCAGCCAGCGAGTGGCCGTCTCGGTCTCCATGTATGAATTCTACCTAAGATGTTGAAAAGGGAACTAGTGAGGGTTGCGTGACGGCGCGCACACGTTCGACGTCACACTCCGCAGACTACCGCTCACAGCCCGAAGCGACGCTGGAGGTCTCCCAGCTGTCCGGGAAGGCGCGGTGCGCCGGCTTGCTGTCCCTGGTGGCCGGGCGCCCCGCCACCACCCGGCACTCCGGCCTGGTTCGGGACCGCGCCCGCGGCCTGCTCCGCCATCAGGGCCTCGCTGGACTGGAGCAGCACCGTGCCGGCACCCACGAACTCGAACTGGTGCTCCTCCCCGGAGGCCCCTCCCATGCCCGTCAGTGCACGTAGACCGCCCATCAGGCCTGTCATGTACCCGTGGTCGTAGTGGTGGCACGGCGAGGGGCAGTCGGCCCAGCCGACCAGGGCCTGCGGGTCGACCCGGATCGGGGGTTCCATGAACACCACGGGACCGTTCGACGCGGCCACGAACTTGCCCGTCCCGATCAGCGTGAGGAAGCCCGGCACGATCGACTGCTTGAGCGCGAGACTTGGCTGAAAAGCGAGGAGGTTGCCGGAGCGAATGGTCAGGTTGCCCTCCTCCAGGTCGAAGGAGTTCACGTCGAAGGCCCGGTCGGCGAGGAGCATCTTGCCCGAGCCGGAGGCCACGACCCAGTCGCTCGCGTGCAACGGCGAATGAAAACTCGTCCGCACCAGCCGGTCGAGACGGCCGTGCCCGATGCCGTTGAACTCCATCGAGCCGTAGTAGGCGATCATCTTGCCCTTCTGCAGGAACCACTCGCTCCCCTTGAGCTCCACGCAGAAGGTGTACGCGTTCACGTTGTCGTCGACCGGCAGGGTCGACGGGTCGTGGATCACGGGGCCCGTGCCCGGGTAGGTGGTCACAGCTTCTCCTCCGACGCCTGCACGTACACCGCACCACTCCCGGTCAGCTCCAGCTGGAACGCCTCGCCCGAGCCGCGGCCCACCAGATCGCGCAGACCGAGCGCGCTGGAGAGCTTGTTGCGTACGTCCCCGTGGTGGGCGACGTACGCCTGCGGGTCGACATGCACCGGGCGCTGCGGGCTGATCGGCACCTCGATGACCCCGCCGTGCGCCATGACGGCGACGCTGCCGTGCCCCTTGAGGGTCGTGGTGAACAGCCCCTGACCCGTCATCTGGCCGCGCACCATGCCCATGACCCCGCCCTGCGAGCCCATGAACATCGTGCCCTGCTCCAGGGTGCCGTCGAAGGCCAGCAGCCGGTCCGCCTCCACGTACAGGGTCTCGCCCGTGAGGCTGATCACCTGGATGTGGTGGCCGCCGTGCCCGAACAGGACCGTGCCGGAGCCCTCGACGGTCATCAGGGGGGTCGCCTCGTCGGCCACCCGCCGTCCGATCATCGACATGAGGCCGCCCTGGCCGCCCTGCATGTTGGGGGTGAAGGACACCTCGCCCTTGTAGGCGAGCATCGCGCCGCGCTGGCTGAACAGCCGCTGCCCGGGCATGACCGTGGCCTCGATCATCTTCGAGTTGATCTCACGGAAGGGCATGTCACACATCTCCCGCGATCGAGTTGCGCTCACTGGGCTGTACGTACACGACGCCGTCGCCCTCGAAGCGGATCTGGAAGGCCTCGCCGCCGCCCTCGCCCATGAACGTGCGGAACGTCACACCGGACTGGAAGGACTGCCGCAGGTTGCCCTGATGGGCGATGTACGCCCCCGGGTCGACGGTCAGCGGATACTGCGAGCTGACCCGCAGCACCACGGCCGGCCCGTCCGACATGATCGCCGCCTGGCCGTGCCCCTCGATGGTCGTCGTGAAGAGCCCGTTGCCCTGCGAGGCGCCCCTGAGCCCCGTGAAGGACGTGCCCGTACGCAGGCCGGAGTCGGTCGCGAGCAGATTGCTCGACTCGACGAAGAGTTTGTCGCCCTGGAGGTTCACGAGATTGATCTCGCCGGCCCGGTCGGCGAACCAGCAGGTCCCCTGCCCCTTCACCTCCATGAGGGTCATCTGCTCACCGGTGATCCGGCGGGTCACCATGCCGCGGATACCCTCGCCACCGCCGCTGAGCTTCTTGAAGGCCATCTGACCGTCGTACGCCACCATCGAACCGTTCTTCGCCTTCACGGCGTCGCCGGTCATGTCGACGGCCAGCACCTTGCTGCCTTGGAGTCGGAACATCGCCACGGTGATGACGGTAGCCGTCGGGCCTGGTCGCCGAACAGATCCTTCGGGATGATCCGTCCCTGAAGACACCTCGGGGTCCGGTCTGTCGGGTGCCGCCGGCCCGGACCCCGCGGCCGGGCGGCCGGGGCCCGGATGTTTCAATGGGAAAGCTTGTGCGTGCGTTCACAAAGCATCGGCGCGGCACCGGCATCCCTTCCGAATCCACCCCAGACTCCTCCCACCGAAGGTGACTCGTGGACATCAAGACCGCCTCCGCCCTCCGTCGTCTCCGTCTGGTCTCGGCCCCCGAGGCCGTTTCCTTCCTGCTCCTGCTGGTCTGCTCGGTGCTGAAGCGGACGACGGACTTCAACGCGGTGCCCGTGATGGGCATGGTCCACGGCGTCCTCTTCATCCTGTACCTGATCTTCTGGGCCGACGCCTGGAACCGCGCCAAGTGGGACCTGAAGACCGCGGCCCTCTACTTCGTGCTCTCCGTGCTGCCGACCGGCGGTTTCTTCGCGGAGCGCAGGCTCAAGCGTGAGGCGGAGAGCGCGCTGATCGCGTCCCGCGCCCGCAACGAAGGGATCGTCAACGCATGATCGTCGCCTTCTCCGTGACGCCGCTGGGTGTCGGTGAGGATGTGGGGGAGTACGTCGCCGACGCCGTGCGGGTCGTGCGGGAGTCGGGGCTGCCCAATCGCACCGACGCGATGTTTACCTCGATCGAGGGGGAGTGGGACGAGGTGATGGCCGTCGTGAAGCGTGCCGTCGCCGTGGTGGAGGAGCGGGCGCCGCGTGTGTCCGTCGTCCTCAAGGCGAACATCAGGCCCGGTGTCACCGACGGACTGACGTCCAAGGTCGACACGGTGGAGCGACACCTGTCGGTGTAGCGGTGCCGCTGCCGCGGGGTTGCGTGGTGAGTGCGGGCCGGTGGGGGGCCGGTCGCGCAGTTCCCCGCGCCCCTGAAAGCGGTGGCCGAGGCCGGTCCGTCGCATGCCGGTCGTCGTGGGTTGCTCGCGCAGTTCCCCGCGCCCCTGAAGGACGTGCCCCCGCCGTTGTTACGTGCCGGCCGTCGTCGGTTGCTCGCGCAGTTCCCCGCGCCCCCAAGCACCTGAGGGGCGCGAGGAACTGCGCAATCTTTCAGGGGCGCGAGGAACTGCGCGACCAGCCCCCACTCAGCCGCAGCCGAACCGAGAAAGCCTCGTCCCCCTACCCCCCAACTGGACCCCCTCCGTTCGACACGCCGACCAAAAGCCACTTTTGTGTGGGTATCGGCTCGTTCGATCACTGGAGGGCGCTGTGCGGCCGGAGGGCTACGACTACGACACCCACAGCCAACTGGCCGGACCGCTCACGGAGCCGTCCGGCACCGCGTACCGGGTGCAGTACACAAAGCTCCTGTCGCGCGAGCCACACCGCATACGAGCCGTCCTGCTCATGACGCTCGCCCCGCTGCTCACGGGGCTGCTCCTCGTCTACCTGGTCTGGCCGACCCACTGGGTCGCCAGAGAGGGCGGCGCCCGCTGGCTGGTCGGCCTCGACATCGCGATGCTCATATCCATCGGCCTGATCGAGCTGTTCATGGTCGTCAACGTGGTCTCCATCGCCCACGCGACCATGGTGGCGAGGGACCCGATACCCGTCTTCCCGGAGCCCGGAACCCGGGTCGCCTTCCTCACCACGTACGTACCGGGCAAGGAACCCCTCTCCATGGTCCGCGCCACCCTCGAAGGCGCGGTCCGGGTCACCCACCCCGGCCCCCACGGCGTCGACGTATGGCTCCTCGACGAGGGCGACGACGAACAGGCCAAGGCCCTCTGCGCGGAGCTCGGCGTGCACCACTTCACGCGCCACGGCGTCCCCGAGTGGAACAGGGCGAAGGGCGTCCACAAGGCCCGTACGAAACACGGCAACTACAACGCGTGGATCGCGATGCACGGCGGCGAGTACGACTACTTCGCCTCCGTCGACACCGACCACGTCCCGCTCCCCGACTTCCTGGAGCGGATGATGGGCTACTTCCGCGACCCGGACGTCGCGTTCGTCGTGGGCCCGCAGGTGTACGGCAACTACAACACTCCGGTCACCAAGGCGGCCGAGTCCCAGCAGTTCCTGTTCCACGCGCTGATCCAGCGGGCCGGCAACCGCTACCGCGCCCCCATGTTCGTCGGCACCAACAACGTCGTACGGATCGCGGCCGTCCGGCAGGTCGGCGGCCTGTACGACTCCATCACCGAGGACATGGCCACCGGGTTCGAGCTGCACCGGCACAAGAACCCGAGGACCGGTCACCACTGGCAGTCGGTCTACACACCCGACGTGCTGGCCGTGGGGGAGGGCCCCGAGTCCTGGACCGACTTCTTCACCCAGCAGATGCGCTGGTCGCGCGGTACGTACGAGACGCTGTTCAAGCAGTACTGGAAGGCACCCTTCACGATGCCGCCCGGCCGGCTGTTCTCGTACACGATGATGCTCGTCTACTACCCGATGACGGCCGTCAACTGGCTGCTGGGCATCCTCAGTTGCGTCCTGTTCCTGTGGTTCGGCGCGTCCGGCACCCAGGTCGCCGCCTCCATGTGGCTGATGCTCTACAGCGACGCCGCCGCCCTCCAGATCGGCCTCTATCTCTGGAACCGGCGGCACAACGTCTCCCCGCACGAACCGGAAGGCTCGGGCGGCCTCGCCGGCATGGCGATGTCGGCCCTCTCCGCGCCGATCTACCTCAAGTCGCTCGGCGCGGCCGTGGTCCGCCGCCCCAGCCGTTTCGTGGTCACCCCGAAGGGCGGCGGCGCCAGCCCCGACCGGGTGCTGACCTTCCGGATCCACCTGTTCTGGGCGGTCGTCCTGACGGCCTCGCTGGTGGCGTCGTTCGTCCTCGGGCACACGCACGCGGCCATGCGCACCTGGGCCGCCCTCGCCCTGGCCATCTCCCTCGCTCCGGTCGGCGTTTGGCTGGGCACCCGGTTCCAGGCGCGCCGGGCCCGGCCGCGCGTCGCCACCCCGGCCGTCGCCCGGATCCCGGACGGCGAGCCCGCACCCACGCCGGCCTTCAGCGCCGGCGGCACGCTTCCCAGTGGCTCGCTCCCCAGCGGGACGGTCTCCAGCGGGACGGTTTCCAGCGGTACGACAGGAGGTAACTAGGCCATGGCCTACCGCCCTTCGAAGAAGACCCAGAAGAGGCTGCTCGGCATAGGCGGCGTCGCGCTGCTCGCCGGACTCAACGCCCCGGCCGCGATCGGCTTCGCCTCGGAGCAGTACTACGAGTACAAGATCGCCCAGCCCGGCTACAAGGCGAAGTACGGATCCTGGAAGAACCTGGACATTCCCAAGGAGTTCCGCACCAACGCCATCCACGCGGCGCTCCTGCACACCGGCAAGGTGCTGATCGTCGCGGGCTCCGGCAACGAGCAGAAGAAGTTCGACAAGGGCTCCTTCGACACCGTCCTGTGGGACCCGAGGAACGACACCTTCAAGAAGATCCCCACCCCGGACGACTTCTTCTGCGCCGGGCACGCCCAACTCCCCAGCGGCAGAATGCTGGTGGCCGGCGGCACGGCCCGCTACGAGCTGCTCGACGGCGAGGTCGACCGGGCCGGCGGCGGCATGCGCGTGAAGAACGAGAACCCCGACAAGCCGGTCGTCCTCAAGAAGGGCACCCGGTTCCGGTCGCCGACCGGTGTGGAGTACGTCAGCAGGTTCGCCGTCACCGTCCCCAAGGCCAAGCGCACACAGGACATCACGTACAACAGGGCCGGTGTGATGCAGCCCTGGAAGACGAAGGTCACCGCGAGCGAGGCCCGGGTCTTCGTCGAGGCCGCCGAGGTGGGACCGCGGTCGGTCACGCGCAAGCAGGCCCAGTACGAGATCGTCGGCCTGAAGGGGAAGGAGGCGGCCAACACGTACGGCCTCTCGGAGAAGATCACCATGGACAAGCAGGACTTCCAGGGGATCAAGGCCGCGTACGAGTTCGACCCGACGGCGGAGAAGTACGTGCCCGTCGCGCCGATGGACAAGGCCCGCTGGTATCCGACGCTGGTCGGTCTGGAGGACGGGCGGGTGCTCGCGGTCTCCGGGCTCGACGACGTCGGGGTGATCGACCCCGGCGACAACGAGATCTACGACCCGAGGACCAAGAAGTGGGCCCCGGGCCCCAAGCGCTACTTCCCGACCTATCCCGCCCTCTTCCTCACCAAGGGCGGCAAGCTCTTCTACCCGGCCTCGAACGCCGGTTACGGGCCCGCCACCATGGGGCGCGAACCCGGTCTGTGGGATCTGAAGACCAACAAGTTCGAGAAGGTGCCGGGGCTGAGCGACACCGACCAGACGGAGACGTCGGCGTCCCTGCTGCTGCCCCCGGCCCAGGACCAGAAGGTGATGATCCTCGGCGGCGGAGGCGTCGGCGAGTCCAAGAAGGCGACCTCGCGCACGGCCGTCATCGACCTCAAGAAGGACAACCCCGTCTTCGAGGACGGCCCAAACCTGCCGCAGGGCACCCGCTACCTGAACAGCGTGATCATGCCGGACGACTCGGTGTTCACGTCCAACGGCTCCTCGGACTACCGCGGGCGCAGCGCCAGCAACATTCTCAAGGCGCAGTTCTACGACCCCAAGTCCAACTCCTTCCGTTCGGCCGCCTCGCCCAGGGTCGGCCGCAACTACCACTCGGAGGCGCTGCTGCTGCCCGACGGCCGGGTCGCCACGTTCGGCTCCGACCCGCTCTTCGACGACCAGCAGAACACCAAGCTCGGCCACTTCGAGCAGCGCATGGAGATCTACACTCCGCCCACCCTGCACAAGAACGCCAAGACCCGTCCCGTACTGGGCGACGGTCCGCAGGAGGTCGACGGCGAGGGCCGCGCGACCTTCGCAACCCGGTACCCGGACCGGATCGTGAACGCCCGTCTGATGCGGCCCAGCGCGGTCACCCACAGCACGGACGTCGAGCAGCGGTCCATCGCGCTCGGGCTCACGAAGACGAAGGACTCGGTCACCGTGGACGTACCGAAGGACCGGACGCTGGTGCCGCCCGGCTGGTACATGCTGTTCGTGACGGACGCGGACGGGACATCGTCCGAGGCGAAGTGGGTCCAGGTGCGGTGACGCTCCGCTTGGTCGGCGGTTTGTGTCTGCGGGTCGGTAGGGGCTGGTCGCGCAGTTCCCCGCGCCCCTTACGGGGCCCTACGCCTTGGAGTTGCGGGCCAGTCCCAAGGCGTAGTCCGCCCACCACTGGCCCGCCGACGGGCCGCCGCGGCACTGTCCGTCCGACTCGCCGGGGCGCTTGATCCACAGGTAGGCGTCCACGAGGGGGTCGCCGGTGTCCTTGGTGGGCGGGGTGCCCAGCGCCCGGCCCGGCGGGTTGCACCAGGCCTGGGAGGGGTCGCCGTCCAGCGGGCCGTTGCCGTTGCGGCTGGTGTCCACGACGAAGTGCTTGCCGCCGAGGTCCGCCGAGAGCCGGCGGCCGTACTCCTTCGTCGTCTCGTCCGTCTGGAAGTTGGAGACGTTCAGGGCGAACCCGTCGGCGTTCGTGACACCCGCGCGCTTGAGGGGCTCGACCAGCTTCCACGACTCCCGGATCCAGGCCGGATTGCCCGCGTCGAGGTACACCTTCGTCCGCGGCTGCCGCTTCAGCCGCACGATCGCCTCGGTGAGCATCTGCTCGCGCTCGGCGTGGTACTCGCCCGGGGTGCAGCCGTCCACGATGTGCGCGACCGCGTCCGGCTCCAGCACGACCAGGGCCTCGCTGTCGCCGATGGCCCGCGCGAACCGGTCGATCCAGTCCCGGTAGGCGTCCGCGCCGTCCGCCCCGCCCGCCGAGTGCTGTCCGCAGTCGCGGTTCGGGATGTCGTACGCGACGAAGACCGCGGTACGCCCCTCCCGGGCCGCCGCCGCGGTCGCCTCCCTGATCTTCGGCTCGGGGCGCTCGGCGGAGGGCCAGATCGCGGCGGGCCGGTCCGCGATGAGCTTCAGGAGCCGGGCGTCGCGCTCGCGCCCCTGCTGCTCCCACCGCTGCACCTGCTGGGCCGCGGGGCTCGCCGGGTCGACCCAGAACGGGGAACCGGCGGCGGGGCTCGCCTGTGCGGACGTCTCACGGGCGGCGGTGGCCGTGTCGGCCTCGGGCGCGGACGAGCAGCCCGCCACGAGTCCGAGCACGGCGAGCGCCGCGAGGGTACGGGTACGGGTCTGCCGGAACATCCTGCCCCCTTGGGCGAAGGTGACGGTCAGTGACGATGTCCGACTATCGTGACATATCGGACTTGACCGGCAGGGGTGCGACACCGTGGGCAGCCGCCTCCTGTAAGGCTCGCGCCGGGGCGTCAGGCGCCGCCCGACGCCAGCGCGATGCCCAGCGGCGTCCTCTCGTACAGCACCTGGTGTCCGTACCGGCGCGACACGAGCAGGCCCGCGTCGCGCAGCGCCGACAGATGCGCCGACACCGACGAGGGCGCGAGGCCGAGGCGGTGCGCGAGGCCCGTCGTGGTGGCGGGGTCGTCGAGCGCGGTCAGGACGGCGGCCCGGCCGTGGCCGAGGATCCGTACGAGCGCCTCGGGCGTGCGGTCCGACGGCTCGGCCCACAGGCCCCCGATGCCGCGCGCCGGATAGACCAGCGTCGGCTGCCAGGGCGGTTCGAAGCCGCTCACCACGTCCGGCCAGGAGAAGACGCTGGGCATCAAGACCAGGCCCTGGCCGCCGAGTTCGCGGACGTGCTCGCCCTTCACGTCGATCGTGAGCGTGCCCGCGTCCCAGGCGAACCGCCGGTCCAGCTCGGACAGCAGCCCGCCCAGGCCCACCTCGGCGAGGCGCCGCGAGTGGAAGACCACGTCGGCCTCCAGGAGGGCGCGCAGCCTCGGCCAGTCGGGCTCGACGAGGGCGCGCCAGGCCGCCGCCAGCAGGTCGGTCAGCTCCTGGATCATGCGGACCGGGTCGGCCGGCAGGGCGCGCCCGCGCGGGGATTCGAGGGCGCCCGGGGTGTCCGCGAGCGCCAGCGCGGTGTCCTCGCGGGCCGCCTCGGGATCGGCGCCGCGGACCGCCGCGATCTCCTCGTCGAACGTGGCCGAGGGGCCGAGCGGCGGAGGGCCCAGCCAGTCCGGGGTGTGCCCGCGCTGGGGCATCAGCAGCCACAGCGGCGTCAGATCGAGCTCCAAGGCCGCCGAACGCGTACGACGGAGCCAGTGCGCGTGATACCCGTGCCGCTCGGGGCGGTTGAGGGTGCGGACCGCCTCCTGGGTCTCCCACAGCGGGGACACCGCGAAGCGGCACCTGAGGAGGTCGTCCTCGCCGAAGTGCAGATGGAACGGCACGGACCCTCCCGCCGAGGTCGGTCGCGAAGATTCGGCTGACACCGAAACTCTACGACGGGCGGCCCGTGCGCAGGCACGCTGCCGGGCATGCCGGAAGAGAACAGGGGCACGTCGACGCTGCCCACCCCCGAGAAGACCGGTTACGGTCCCGTCTTCGCCGTACGCGAGTTCCGTGCCGTGTTCCTCGCACACGCCCTCTCGCTGCTCGGCGTCGTCGTCAGCGAGATCGCCCTGACCGTGCTCGTGTACGAGCTCACGGGGTCGCCGCTGCTCAGCGCCCTGGTGTTCGCGCTGGGCTTCCTCCCTTACCTCGTCGGCGGCACGCTGCTGTCCGGGGTGGCCGACCGGTTCCCGCCGCGGCGGGTGCTCGTCGTCTGCGACCTTGTGTGCGCCGGGTGCGCGGCGCTGATGGCCCTGCCGGCCACACCCGTCGCCGCGCTGCTCGTGCTGCGGTGCGTCATCGCTGCCGTGTCACCGGTGTTCAGCGGCACACGGATGGCCACGCTGACCGACATCCTCGGCGACGGCGACCTGTTCGTGCTCGGCCGCTCCCTGCTGCGGATCGTGTCGCAGAGCGCCGTGCTCGTGGGCTTCGGCGTCGGCGGGATCCTGCTCACGGTGGTCCCGCCGCGCGGAGCACTGGCCGTCACTCTGGGCACCTTCCTCGCCTCGGCGCTGCTCCTGCGGCTGGGCACCCGGCGCCGACCGGCCCGGGCCGGAGGCGGGGCGCTCGTGCGGTACTCGCTCTCCGGCGCCCGGCAGGTCCTGGGCGACCGCCGGATCCGGGCGCTGCTGCTGCTCCTGTGGGTGCCGCCCATGTTCGTCGTGGCACCCGAGGCACTGGCCGCCGCGTACGCGGACGAGATCGGTGTCGGCACGGCCTGGATCGGACTGCTGATGTGCGCGATGCCGGTCGGCACGATCGCGGGGGAGCTGTACGCCGGCGCCGCCCTGTCTCCCGCGGCCCGCTCCCGGATCGTGCTGCCCCTGGCCGGCGCCGGACTGCTGCCGCTCCTCCTCTACCCGCTGCACCCGGGCCTCGGCTGGATCCTGCTCGTGCTGGTGCTCGCCGGGTCGGCGGGCGCGTACACCCTCGGGCTCGACCGCTGGTTCGTGGACGCCGTGCCCGAGGAACTGCGCGGGCGGGCCATGACCGTGCACACCGCCGGGCTGATGACGATCCAGGGTGTGGGCATGGCGCTCGCCGGTGCGGCCGCCGAGTTCTGGGCGGTCAGCACGGTGGTGGGCGGCGTCGGCGCGGTGGGGACCGTGTGCTGCGTGCTCCTGGCGGTGGAGGTACGGCGTACGGGAAGGACCGGAGAGGGCGAGGGGAAGGGGGCGGCCGAGTGGCCGGGAAAGGGACCCGGAAGGAGACCGGGCAAGGCCTTGGAAAAGGGGGCGAATATCGATACGCGAGACGGGGCTGACCACGATATGACCGGCCGGTAGGGTCTTTGCCGTGCCGAAGCCGCTCAGTCTTGCCTTCGATCCCATCGCCCGTGCCGACGAGCACTGGAAGCAACGCTGGGGATCCGTGCCGTCCATGGGCGCGATCACCTCCATCATGCGCGCGCACCAGATCCTCCTCGCCGAGGTCGACGCGGTCGTCAAGCCGTACGAGCTGACGTTCGCGCGCTACGAGGCCCTGGTGCTGCTCACCTTCTCCAAGGCCGGCGAGCTGCCGATGTCCAAGATCGGTGAGCGGCTGATGGTGCACCCGACGTCGGTGACCAACACCGTGGACCGGCTCGCCCGGTCAGGACTCGTCGACAAGCGCCCCAACCCCAACGACGGCCGCGGCACCCTCGCCTCCATCACCGACAAGGGCCGCGAGGTCTGTGACGCCGCCACCCGCGACCTGATGTTGATGGACTTCGGCCTCGGTGTGTACGACGCCGAGGAGTGCCGGGAGATCTTCGCGATGCTGCGTCCGCTGAGGGTGGCGGCGAACGACTTCGACGAGTAGCTCCGCCGGGTGCGGTTCGCCGACCGCGGATGGGTGGGGGCTGGTCGCGCCCACGCGGCGGACCGCATGATGTCCCGCCCCGCGCCCCTTGCGGGGCCCGTCGCCGGGCCCCGACGACGGGCGGGGGTGGCGGAAGATCGTGCGGAACCGGTCGTTACGCTCGTAGCCATGAAAAAGAGCGTGCTGACCCGCTACCGCGTCATGGCCTACGTCACCGGTGTCCTGCTGGTCCTGTTGGTCCTCGGGATGATCGGCAAGTACGTGCTCGACCTGGACGGCGCCGCGGACTTCACGCGTGTCGTCAGCGTCGCGCACGGCTGGCTGTACGTCGTCTACCTGGTCTTCGCCTTCGACCTGGGCTCCAAGGCCAAGTGGCCGGTCCCGAAGCTGCTGTGGGTGCTGCTCGCGGGCACCGTCCCCACGGCCGCCTTCTTCGTGGAGCGCAAGGTCAGCCGCGAGCTGGAGTCCAAGGTCACGGAGGACGCGGGCGCGGTCGCCAAGGCGTGACGACGTCTTAGGCGCCCCTTCGCCACCACCGCCACAGGTGTGATCTGTGGCGGTTTGCCGTCGACAATTACTAGGACATCCTAGTAATTTTGATGGTATGGACGCTGACGCCATCGAGGAGGGCCGCCGTCGCTGGCAGGCCCGGTACGACGCCTCGCACAAGCGTGAGGCCGCCGGGGGTTCGGGGGCGAAGCCCTCAAGGGATTGGACACGCACGACGCTCTCCGGGGATGCGGTCGAGCCCGTGTACGGGCCGCGGCCCGGGGACGAGTACGACGGGTTCGAGCGGATCGGCTGGCCGGGGGAGTACCCCTTCACGCGCGGGCTCCACGCGACCGGCTACCGAGGGCGGACGTGGACCATCCGGCAGTTCGCCGGGTTCGGGAACGCCGAGCAGACCAACGAGCGCTACAAGAAGATCCTCGCCGACGGCGGGGGCGGGCTCTCCGTGGCCTTCGACATGCCCACGCTCATGGGGCGCGACTCCGACGATCCGCGCTCCCTCGGCGAGGTCGGCCACTGCGGGGTCGCGATCGACTCCGCGGCCGACATGGAGGTCCTGTTCAAGGGCATCCCGCTGGGCGACGTGACGACGTCGATGACGATCAGCGGACCTGCCGTCCCGGTCTTCTGCATGTACCTGGTGGCAGCCGAGCGGCAGGGCGTGGACCCGGGGGTGCTCAACGGCACGCTCCAGACCGACATCTTCAAGGAGTACATCGCGCAGAAGGAGTGGCTCTTCCGGCCCGAGCCGCATCTGCGCCTCATCGGCGACCTGATGGAGCACTGCGCCTCGTCGATCCCCGCGTACAAGCCGCTGTCCGTCTCCGGCTACCACATCCGCGAGGCCGGCTCCACGGCCGCGCAGGAACTGGCGTACACGCTGGCGGACGGGTTCGGGTACGTGGAGCTGGGGCTGTCGCGCGGACTCGACGTCGACGCCTTCGCGCCGGGACTGTCCTTCTTCTTCGACGCGCACGTCGACTTCTTCGAGGAGATCGCCAAGTTCCGGGCCGCGCGGCGGATCTGGGCGCGGTGGATGCGGGACGTGTACGGGGCGCGGTCCGAGAAGGCGCAGTGGCTCCGCTTCCACACGCAGACGGCGGGCGTCTCGCTGACGGCCCAGCAGCCGTACAACAACGTCGTCCGTACGGCGGTCGAGGCGCTCGCGGCGGTGCTGGGCGGCACGAACTCCCTCCACACGAACGCGCTCGACGAGACGCTCGCCCTGCCGTCCGAGCAGGCCGCGGAGATCGCCCTGCGTACGCAGCAGGTGCTGATGGAGGAGACGGGGGTCGCGGGCGTCGCGGATCCGCTGGGCGGTTCCTGGTACGTCGAGCAGTTGACGGACCGGATCGAGGCGGATGCGAAGCGGATCTTCGAGCGGATCAGGGAGCGGGGGGTGCGGGCGCATCCCGACGGGGTGCATCCGATCGGGCCCGTCACGTCCGGGATTCTGAGGGGGATCGAGGACGGGTGGTTCACCGGGGAGATCGCGGAGTCGGCGTTCCGGTACCAGCGGGCTGTGGAGAAGGGGGAGAAGCGGGTCGTCGGTGTCAACGTCCACCACGGCTCTGTCACTGGTGACTTGGAGATTCTGCGGGTCGGGCACGAGGTGGAGAGGGAGCAGGTGCGGGTGCTCGCGGGGCGGCGGGGTTCTCGCTCGGAGTCGGCTGTGCGGGCCGCTGTTGCCGCGATGCTTGCCGCCGCGCGGGACGGGTCGAACATGATCGTCCCGATGCTCGCGGCGGTGCGGGCCGAGGCGACCCTGGGCGAAATCTGCGACGCCCTCCGGGAAGAGTGGGGAGAGTACACGGAACCGGCGGGGTTCTAGCCGTTTTTCCGCCCCCGCCGCCCCTGCCCATTCCCGTCCCTTTCTGGGGGATCCGCCCCCAGGCCCCCGGTATCGCGCTGAACGCGCTCGTCCTCAAACGCCGGACGGGCTGAAAGACAGGGGCGCAGCCCCGTCTTTCAGGGGCGCGGGGAACTGCGCGACCAGCCACACGCCACCCGCGCCCAACATACGGGGGTTCGGGGGCGGAGCCCCTGAGTTAGTGACGATGGGGGTCCCCCCGCTCGAGCGAAGCCGAGAGTGGGGAGGGTAGGGGCGGCGGGGCGAGAAAAGGGTTCAAGCCTCGGTCGTCGCCGCGCCCGACAAGCCCAGGAGCAGGACCCGGGTGAAGTCGTGGACCCACGTCGGGGTGACCGGTTCGGCGCAGACCAGGGTGCGGTGGACCACCGCGCCGGCGACCATGTCGAAGATGAGATCGACCGTGCGGGCGGCGGCCGAGGGGTCGGACTCCGGAGGGAGTTCGCCACGGACCTGGGCCCGCCGCCGCCCCTCCACGACCAGCCGCTTCTGACGGTCGACGACGGACGCCCGGATCCGCTCCCGCAGCGCGTCGTCCCGCGTCGACTCGGCGAGGACGGCCATGAGCCCGCTCTTCGCCTCGGGGCGGGCGAGGATCGCCGCGAACTGCAGTACCACGCCCTCGATGTCCGCCGAGAGGCTTCCCCGGTCGGGCAGCTCCAGCTCGTCGAAGAGCGCCGCCACCGCGTCGACCACGAGCTCGTTCTTGCCCGCCCACCGCCGGTAGAGGGTCGTCTTGGCGACCCCGGCCCGTGTCGCCACGTCCCCCAGCGTCAGCTTGGACCAGCCCAGTTCGACGAGAGCCGCACGCGTCGCCGCCAGGATCGCGGCGTCCGCGGCGGCGCTGCGGGGACGCCCGGTACGAGGGGCGGAGGTGCGGCTCTGCATGCCGGTGACCATATCCGGGGACTCTGAGTATGGGGATTCGGTGGAGCCGTGAGGGAGATCACCGAAATGCGTCTGCCGCGATTCCCCGGAGAGAGTTACGCTACGACCCGTAGCGAAAGCTCGTGCGTGAGCGACAACCGCGCGGCGCCAGGTGGGGACCCGGCGCCAGGACCGACGTCGACCGGTACTGGACCACGTAATCGACCAGCTTTCACAACGCTTTTCACAGAGGCGCGCGGAGGGGGGAGGATAGACGCATGCAGCCACGGAACATGTCCATGAGCGGAGTCGTCGACCTCGCCGCGGTGAAGGCGGCCCAAGAGGCCAAGGCGAAGGCGGAGCAGGCGCGTGCGGAAGCGGCGCGGCAGGGCGGCGGAGCCGTCTCCGCGGTGTCGCCGTCGAGTCTCGTCATCGACGTCGACGAGGCGGGTTTTGAGCGGGACGTCCTGCAGCGCTCCACCGAAGTGCCGGTCGTCATCGACTTCTGGGCCGAGTGGTGCGAGCCGTGCAAGCAGCTCAGCCCGCTCCTGGAGCGGCTCACCGCCGAGTACAACGGCCGGTTCGTCCTCGCCAAGATCGACGTCGACGCGAATCAGATGTTGATGCAGCAGTTCGGGATCCAGGGGATCCCGGCGGTGTTCGCGGTGGTGGCCGGCCAGGCCCTGCCGCTCTTCCAGGGGGCCGCCCCCGAGGCCCAGATCCGGGGCACCCTCGACCAGCTCGTGCAGGTCGCCGAGGAGCGCTTCGGTCTGACGGGCCTGACCGTCGACCCGGACGGCGAGCAGGGTGCGCAGGGCGGGCAGCCCGTGGAGGCCCAGGTCCCGGCCGGTCCGTACGACGCGCTGCTCGAAGCCGCCGTACAGGCCCTGGACGCGGGCGACTTCGGCGGCGCGGTGCAGGCGTACAAGAACGTGCTGAGTGACGACCCGGGCAACACGGAGGCCAAGCTGGGCCTGGCCCAGGCCGAGTTGCTCCAGCGGGTGCAGGGCGCAGACCCGCAGCAGGTGCGCAAGGAGGCCGCCGACAACCCCGGTGACGTGCAGGCGCAGATCGCCGCCGCCGACCTGGACCTGGTGGGCGGCCATGTCGAGGACGCCTTCGGGCGGCTCGTCGACGCGGTGGCGCGTACAGCGGGTGACGACCGGGACGCGGCGCGCGTACGGCTTCTTGAGCTCTTCGAGGTGGTGGGCGCCGACGACCCGCGTGTCGCCGCGGCGCGCCGGGCGCTGGCCCGGGCCCTGTTCTGACCAGTCGCTAAACGTCGGGACCCGTGGTGCCCGAGTGAAGAATTTGGCGACAGAGCGATACTGCGGCCGCGTTTTACCAAAACTTGGTAAACGCGGCCGCTGTTACTGCGAGTAAGCCAGGGGCGGTGATCTGTCGGATTCCGTCCAAGGTTCGATCACTTTGTCACCGCCCTTGGTGCCACCCAGAGTTGTCGGCCGATACCGACGGGTCGTTGTTCGGTTATCCGGCCGTTACTAGCCAGTAACGAACCCCCTTGTGCGGGCGGCGAGAATGCACCACGATCGGCGACGCTCGGTCCATTCCCCTTCTCCGACAGCCAATCGGGGCAGCGGGTTTCCTTGGGTCCCCACCGAGTAGGGACGGCGGCAGTGGAGCCGGCCCTTGGGCAGGGGGGTCTTCGCCGTTCGGCGGAGCCTGTCCGGCAGGTTGTGCGTGAAGTGTTCAGGCGCGACCAGTGGTTGTCGCTCGGGGGTGATCGCCGGTGATTCGGGTGCGTTCCGCGCCTCCGGGTTGGGGCGCTCTCCTTCCCGAGGACGTAGCACTTCTCCCATCCCTGCCCGGCTGAGCCGCCGTCTGGGGGCAGCCAGGGCCGGAGATGTACGTCCGAGAAGGAGGAAATATGGAGTCCCAGGTGCGTGGCGGGACCAGATGGAAGCGGTTCGCGGTAGTCATGGTGCCCAGCGTGGCCGCGACCGCCGTGATAGGTGTCGCCCTGGCTCAGGGTGCTCTCGCCGCGTCGTTCAGCGTGTCGGGTCAGTCGTTCAAGGTGACGGCGGACCAGCTCGACGGTGTTGGCTTCTCGCAGTACGGGGCCATCGACCAGGGCTACACGCTCAAGGGTGAGAAGACGGCGCGCCCGGTTGCGGTGTCGGCGTTCAAGAGCGCCAAGATCACCAACATGTGCCAGTCCGTGGTCACCCCGGACATCCCGTTGATCGGTTCCGTCAGCCTGACGCTGAAGGCCGGCGGCGGCGGCAAGCCGGTCGAGGCCGAGAACCTCTACATCGACGTCGAGGACCTCCAGGCCAACGCGACCTTCCGCAACATCGACATCGGTGTTGCCGCCGGGAACGCCGACAAGGGCCCCGGTATGAAGGGCGGCAAGGAGCAGGCGAACCCCTACGGATTCGCCCAGCAGGCCGACTCGGCCACGCTGACCGACGTGAAGCAGACGGCGTGGGCGACCACCGCCGGCACCTTCAAGCTCAGCGGCCTGAAGATGTCGCTGTCCAAGGGTGTCCAGGAGTGCTACTAGGCACTCCGTGGGCGGGTGAGGGAGCCTGCGCTGCCTCACCCGCCCGTCCCTTTTCGTAGTACGTGAAACCCTCAGCAATGCCGTTCCAGGGAGCTGTTTTCCATGAGCGCCGAGACTCCTGCCGCGCGCGGTCAATTCCACATCTGGCGGCTGCGGTTCCGTGCCTGGCGGGGCGGCCGGCCGTTCTGGGCGGGCCTGTTCATCCTGATCGCCGGATTCCCGATCGCATACCTTCCGTACGCGAACCTGCAGATCGGGCATCTCACGCTGGCCATGGCGACGACCGCGGGTGCGGGGTCTCTCATCATCGGCGTGCTCCTGGGTGTTCTCGGAATCAGCCTCTGGTACCAGAAGCACATCCGGACCTTCGCCGGTGTCGCGGCGATCCTGCTGGGCCTGGTCTCGCTGCCGGTGTCCAACTTCGGAGGCTTCTTCGTCGGCTTCCTGCTGTCCCTGGTGGGCGGCGGAATGGCCGTGGCCTGGGCCCCGGGCGAGGAGCCCGCCGCGCGCCCGGCCGAGACGGACCGTACGGACAAGGGAGACGCCCCGGAGGCCGCACTGGCCAACGGTGCGAGCGAGCCGAACGATCTGTCAGGAACGAGCCCGACCAACGGGGCGAACGGGAGGCACAGTGCCGGCTGACGAGGTCCAACACGCGGGCCCCGCGGGCGAGGTCCGTGAGAGAACCGGGCCGCGGCACGCAGCCCCCAAGAAGCCGTTGTTCACCAGGTTGCACGTGCCCGCGGGCAAGGCGATAGCCATCGCGTCGATGCCGACGGCCATCCTCATGGGGATGGGCTTCACGCCGACGCTCGCCCGGGCCGAGGACAAGCCGTCGGCGAAGAACCTGACGATCGACGAGTACAAGGACTGCGTCGACGCGCTGGAGGAGGAGACCGAAGAGGCCAAGGACGACGCGTCCCCCACGCCGTCGCCCTCCGCCTCGACGAGCACCCCCGCGGACGACGAGAAGGAGCCGAGCGCCTCGGACCCGTCGGGTTCGGACACGCCGGGCTCGGGCTCTTCGCCGGATTCAGGTTCCGACGACAAGCCCGAACCGACGCCGTCCGCCTCGGAGTCCAAGGCGCCCGCCGAGAACACCGAGCCGACACCGACGCCCACTCCCTCGGCGTCCGAGTCGAAGAACCCGCTCGACCCCCTGGGTCTCGGCGAGGCGATCAAGGACATCTTCACCCCCGACGAGGAGGAGACGGCGACCCCGACCCCGACTCCCTCGGCGTCGACCCCCGCGGCCGAGAAGCCCGCCGAGACGTCGGAGGACAAGGCCGAGGACCCGGTCAAGGACACGGTGGAGAAGGCCGAGGACACGGTCAAGGACGTCACCGACACGGCGACGGACGCGGCCGAGGACACCGCGGAGAAGGCGGCCGACGACGCGACCGCGTCCCCGACCCCCAGCCCGTCCGCGAGCTCCACCACCGACCCGGAAGACTGCCCGGCCGCCACCGACGACGAGGGCGGTGTCGAGCAGGGCATTCCCGCCCTGGCCGACGACCCCTGGCAGCTGGAGGCCAGTTCGCTGCTGCTCAAGGGCGCCGACTACCAGGGCATCGTCAAGGTGAAGACGGCCAGCGGCAAGGTCAAGGAGGTCCTCAAGTACGTGATCTCCGACGGCACCGACATCGGTGACCTGCACCAGACGGTCACCGACAAGCAGGCCGGCAAGACCTACCACGTGCAGGCGGGCAAGGGCACCACGTCCACCATCCGCGACGGCAAGACGGTCATGTACACGGAGAGCATCTCCGGCAACCTGCTCGGTCTGATACCGATCACGTTCGACCCGGAGAATCCGCCGCCGCTGAACATCCCGCTGATCTACTTCACGAAGGTGAAGGTCGTGCAGGCCGCCCAGTTCGGCGGGACGCTGACCGTCCCCGGCATGCGCCAGTTCACGACCGACTGACCCGGACGCGACGGACGGGCCGTACGCGGCCCTCCGGGCGCCCACCGGAGCAAAGAACCTCCGGGAGCCGCAAAACACGCTGAGGGCGCCCCCTGCGCGGCAGGGGGCGCCCTCAGCGGCGTACAGGCGGCCGTACGGGCGGATCAGCCGCCCAGGTGGTGCACGCGGACCATGTTGGTGGTGCCGGGGACGCCGGGGGGCGAGCCGGCGGTCATCACGACGATGTCGCCCTCGTTGAACCGGTTGAGCTTGCGCAGCTCCTGGTCGACCAGGTCGACCATCTCGTCGGTGCTGTTCACGAACGGCACGACGTAGGACTCGACGCCCCAGCTCAGCGCGAGCTGGTTGCGGGTGCCCTCCTCCGTGGTGAAGGCCACGATCGGCTGCTCGGCGCGGTAGCGGGACAGCCGGCGGGCCGTGTCACCGGAGTTGGTGAAGGCCACCAGGCCCTTGCCCCCCAGGAAGTCCGCGATCTCGCACGCGGCACGGGCCACCGAACCACCCTGCGTACGCGGCTTCTTGCCGGGCACCAGCGGCTGCAGACCCTTGGAGAGCAGCTCCTGCTCGGCCGCGACGACGATCTTCGACATCGTCTTCACGGTCTCGATCGGGTACGCGCCCACGCTGGACTCGGCCGACAGCATGACCGCGTCCGCGCCGTCCAGGATCGCGTTGGCGACGTCGGACGCCTCGGCGCGCGTGGGGCGGGAGTTGGTGATCATCGACTCCATCATCTGGGTCGCCACGATCACCGGCTTGGCGTTGCGCCGGCACAGCTCCACCAGGCGCTTCTGCACCATCGGGACCTTTTCGAGGGGGTACTCGACCGCGAGGTCGCCACGGGCCACCATCACACCGTCGAAGGCCGCGACGACGGCCTCCATGTTCTCCACCGCCTGCGGCTTCTCCACCTTGGCGATGACGGGGACCCGGCGGCCCTCCTCGTCCATGATCTTGTGCACGTCGTTCACGTCGTGGGCGTCGCGCACGAAGGACAGCGCCACCAGGTCGCAGCCCATCCTCAGGGCGAAGCGCAGGTCCTCGACGTCCTTCTCCGACAGCGCCGGCACGTTCACGGCCGTGCCGGGCAGGTTGATGCCCTTGTGGTCCGAGATGACACCGCCCTCGATGACGATCGTCCTGACCTCAGGGCCCTCGACCGCGACGACCCGCAGTTCGACGTTGCCGTCGTTGATCAGGACCTGGTCGCCCTTGGAGACGTCGCCCGGCAGACCCTTGTACGTGGTGCCGCAGATCGACTTGTCGCCCGGGACGTCATCGGTCGTGATGGTGAACTCGTCACCCCGCTCCAGCTCCACGGGGCCCTCGGCGAAGGTCTCCAGGCGGATCTTCGGGCCCTGCAGGTCGGCGAGCACGCCGATGGCGCGGCCCGTCTCCTGGGCGGCGGCCCGGACCCGCTCGTATCGGCCCTGGTGCTCGGCGTGGGAGCCGTGGCTGAAGTTGAAACGGGCCACGTTCATGCCGGCCTCGATCAGCGAGACGAGCTGCTCGTGGGAGTCGACGGCGGGGCCCAGTGTGCAGACGATTTTGGAACGGCGCATGGGGCGATCCTATCGGTTTGTTTCGCTACGGAATATTCCGTCTGGTGGAAGATACAAATGGGCGGGTACGCGCTCAGGCGTGGGCCTGGCCGGCTTCCTCGGTGCTGTCCTGGAGCGGCTCGTCGGCCGCTCCCCGGCTGCTCCTCAGGCGTTCCCGTTCCTCACGAGTGCGTAGGTCTGGTCGGCGATCTCCAGTTCCTCGTCGGTCGGTACGACGGCCACCGCGACCCGCGCGCCCTCGGGCGAGATCAGGCGCGGCTCGCCGGACCGTACGGCGTTCAGCCCGCCGTCGACCGCCAGGCCCAGCGCCTCCAGGCCGGCGATCGCGGCCTCGCGCACAGGGGCGGCGTTCTCGCCGACGCCCGCCGTGAAGGCGACCGCGTCGACCCGGCCGAGCACCGCGTAGTACGCGCCGATGTACTTCTTGAGTCTGTGTATGTAGATGTCGAAGGCGAGTCGGGCCTGTGCGGCGTCCTCGGTGCCTTCGTCGATGCGGCGGAGGATCTCACGCATGTCGTTGTCGCCGCACAGGCCGATCAGACCGCTCTTCTTGTTGAGAAGAGTGTCGATCTCGTCCGTGGACATCCCGCCAACACGCGTCAAATGGAAGATGACCGCGGGATCCATGTCACCGGACCGCGTACCCATCACGAGCCCCTCCAAGGGCGTCAGTCCCATGGAGGTGTCCACGCACCGGCCCTTCTCGACCGCCGACGCCGAGGCACCGTTGCCGAGGTGCAGCACGATGACGTTCACCTCCTCCGGCGCCCTGCCGAGCAGCTCGGCGGTCGCGCGGGACACGTACGCGTGCGAGGTGCCGTGGAAGCCGTACCGGCGGATGCGGTACTCGTCGGCGGTCTTCACGTCGATCGCGTAGCGGGCCGCGGCCTCCGGCATCGTCGTGTGGAAGGCCGTGTCGAAGACGGCGACCTGCGGAAGGTCCGGGCGAAGCGCCTGTGCGGTACGGATTCCGGTGAGGTTGGCCGGGTTGTGCAGGGGAGCCACCGGGATGAGGCGCTCGATCTCGGCGAGGACGGCGTCGTCGATGACGGTCGGCTCGGTGAAGGTCTTGCCGCCGTGCACGACCCGGTGGCCGATCGCGGCCAGCTCGGGGGAGTCCAGGCCGAGCCCGTCCTTGGCGAGTTCCTCGGCGACGGCCTTCAGGGCGGCGTCGTGGTCGGCGATCGGCGCGGTCGTCTCGCGGGACTCGCCGGTGGCGAGGGGCGTGTGCTTCAGCCGGGAGGTCTCCTCGCCGATGCGCTCGACGAGCCCCACCGCAAGCCGGCTGCTGTCGTTCATGTCGAGCAGCTGGTACTTCACCGACGAGGAGCCGGAGTTGAGGACGAGGACGCGGGTGGCTGTCACTGGGCGGAGGCCTTCTGGGTCGGGGACGCGGACGAGGAGGAGGCGGCCGAGGGGCCCTGCTGGGCGGCCTGGGCCTGGATCGCCGTGATGGCGACGGTGTTCACGATGTCTCCGACCAGGGCGCCTCGGGACAGGTCGTTGACCGGCTTGCGCAGGCCCTGGAGGACCGGGCCGACGGCGATCGCGCCGGCCGAACGCTGCACGGCCTTGTACGTGTTGTTGCCGGTGTTGAGGTCCGGGAAGATCAGCACGGACGCCTGTCCGGCGACCTCCGACTCCGGCAGCTTGGTGGCCGCGACGGTCGGCTCGACGGCGGCGTCGTACTGGATCGGCCCCTCGATCTTCAGGTCGTCGCGGCGCGAGCGGACCAGCTCGGTGGCCGTGCGCACCTTGTCGACGTCCGCGCCCGAGCCGGACGTGCCGGTCGAGTACGACAGCATCGCGATCCGCGGCTCGACCCCGAACTGCTCGGCGGTGGCGGCGGACTGGATGGCGATGTCGGCCAACTGCTCCGCGTTCGGGTCGGGGTTGACCGCGCAGTCGCCGTACACCAGGACCTTGTCGGCGAGGCACATGAAGAAGACCGAGGAGACGATGGAGGCCTCCGGCCTGGTCTTGATGATCTCGAAGGCCGGGCGGATGGTGGCCGCCGTGGAGTGCACGGACCCGGACACCATGCCGTCGGCGAGACCCTCCTCGACCATCAGCGTGCCGAAGTAGTTCACGTCCGAGACGACGTCGTACGCGAGCTCGACGGACACGCCCTTGTGGGCCCTGAGCTGGGCGTACTTCTCGGCGAACCGGTCGCGCAGCTCGGAGGTGTGCGGGTCGATCAGCTGGGCGCCGCCGAGGTCGATACCGAGGTCGGCGGCCTTCTTGCGGATCTGGTCCACCGGGCCGAGCAGCGTGAGGTCGCAGACACCGCGGCGCAGCAGCACCTCGGCGGCGTGCAGGACACGGGCCTCGGTGCCCTCGGGCAGCACGACGCGCCGCTTGTCGGAGCGGGCCTGCTCCAGCAGCTTGTGCTCGAACATCATCGGCGTGACCCGGCCGCTGCTGGGCGCCGAGACCCGCTTCAGCAGGCCGCCGCTGTCCACGTACCGCTCGAAGAGGCCGAGGGCCGTCTCCGCCTTGCGGGGTGTCGCGGCGTTCAGCTTCCCTTCCATGCCGAAGAGTTCGGACGCCGTGAGGAAGGAGCCGGTCTCGACCGCGACCACCGGGGTGCCGGGGGCGAGGCGGGCGGCGAGGGTGAGGACGAGGTCGCTCGGCCGCTCGTTGAGGGTGAGCAGGACGCCCGCGATGGGCGGGGTGCCGGCGCTGTGCGCGGCGAGGGCGCCCACCACGAGGTCGGCGCGGTCGCCGGGCGTGACGACCATGCAGCCCGGGGTCAGCGCGCCCAGGAAGTTCGGCAGCATGGCGCCGCCGAAGACGAAGTTCAGCGCGTCGCGTGCGAGCCCCGAGTCGTCGCCGAGGAGCACCTTGCCGCCGAGGGCGTGGGTGATCTGGGCGACCGTCGGCGCGGAGAGCGCGGGCTCGTCCGGCAGCACGTAACACGGCACGGGGAGGCGGTTGTCGAGCCGCTCGTGTATCTCCGCGCGGTCGGCAGGGGTGACCCGGTTCACCACCATCGCGAGTACGTCGCAGCCGAGCCCGTCGTAGGCGCGGAACGCGTTGCGGGTCTCCGCGAGCACCGACTCCGAGGTCTGCTTGCGGCCGCCCACGACCGGGATCACGGCGGCGCCGAACTCGTTCGCCAGCCGGGCGTTGAGCGCGAGCTCGTCGGGGAACTGCGTGTCCGCGTAGTCCGTGCCGAGCACGAGGACGACGTCGTAGTCGCGGGCCACCCGGTGGAAGCGGTCGACGAGCTGCGAGACCAGCTCGTCGGAGCCCTGCTCGGCCTGGAGCGCGGACGCCTCGTGGTAGTCCATTCCGTAGACCGTCGTCGGGTCCTGGGCCAGCCGGTAGCGGGCCCGCAGCAGCTCGAAGAGACGGTCGGGCCCGTCGTGGACGAGGGGGCGGAACACCCCCACCCGGTCGATCTGGCGGGTCAGGAGCTCCATGACTCCCAGCTCGATGACCTGGCGGCCGTCTCCTCGGTCGATCCCGGTCACGTACACGCTGCGCGTCACGCGTGCTCTCCGTTTCCTCCGATAGCAGTAAAAAGGCAGCCGTTATCATCGGCTGTGCCCTCTTGACAATACCTCCGGGCATGGTTAGGACGCCCGTCACGGCAGGGGGCGGACGGCGGCTCCGCCGAGGGGGAGCGGGGGCTTGAGGGGCGCGCCGAGGGCGTGCGCAGGCGCGAAGGGCGCGGACAGCGCCCCCCTGTCGCCCATGAAACAATCGGACTGGCTCTCAGGTACCACAGGAGAAACAGCCCAACAGCGAGCAGGAGACACAGCACGATGCGCATCGGAGTTCTCACCGCAGGCGGCGACTGCCCGGGGCTGAACGCAGTGATCCGGTCGGTCGTGCACCGAGCCGTCACGAACTACGGAGACGAGGTCATCGGCTTCGAGGACGGTTACGCGGGACTGCTCGAAGGTCACTACCGCAGCCTCGACCTCGACGCCGTCAGCGGCATCCTCGCCCGCGGCGGCACCATCCTCGGCTCCTCCCGCCTCCAGCGCGACCGCCTCCGCGAGGCCTGCGAGAACGCGCAGGACATGGCCCGCGAGTTCGGCATCGACGTGCTGATCCCGATCGGCGGCGAGGGCACCCTGACGGCGGCGCGCATGCTGTCGGACGCGGGCCTGCCGGTGGTCGGCGTGCCCAAGACGATCGACAACGACATCTCGTCGACGGACCGCACCTTCGGTTTCGACACCGCGGTCGGTGTCGCCACCGAGGCGATGGACCGCCTCAAGACGACCGCCGAGTCCCACCAGCGGGTGATGGTCGTCGAGGTCATGGGCCGGCACGCCGGCTGGATCGCCCTGGAGTCCGGCATGGCCGCCGGCGCCCACGGCATCTGCCTGCCCGAGCGGGCCTTCGACCCGGCCGACCTGGTCAAGATGGTCGAGGAACGCTTCGCGCGCGGCAAGAAGTTCGCCGTCGTCTGCGTCGCCGAGGGCGCCCACCCCGCCGAGGGCACCATGGACTACGGCCACGGAGCGATCGACCAGTTCGGCCACGAGCGCTTCCAGGGCATCGGCACGGCGCTCGCGTACGAACTGGAGCGCCGCCTCGGCAAGGAGGCCAAGCCGGTCATTCTCGGCCACATCCAGCGCGGCGGCACACCGACCGCGTACGACCGGGTGCTGGCGACGCGCTTCGGATGGCACGCGGTCGAGGCCGCGCACCGGTCCGACTTCGGCCGGATGACCGCGCTGCGCGGCACGGACGTGGTGATGGTGCCGCTGGCGGAGGCGACCACCGAACTGAAGACGGTCCCGAAGGACCGGATGGACGAGGCGGAGTCGGTCTTCTAGAGGGCGGGCCTTCCAGGGGGCTCGGCGGGGGCCGGCCGGGCGGTCGTCACGGGGCTGCCCGGACGGTCGTGCCGAGTCGGCCCTGACGGTCATGCCGAGTGGGCCCGGTCCCGGGCTTCCCGGTCACCGCTGTCAGGCGCTGTTGCGCTGGACCACCGACCAGAAGCGGTCGACGATCCGGTCCAGGAAGTCCCGGCCCGCGTCGTCGGCCTCACCGGCGGCCGCCCCGCCGCTCCAGCTCAGCGTGGCCACCATCTGCCCCTGGTACTCGGTGTGCAGCGCCCGCAGCACATCACCCACGAGCCGCCGGTCCAGCGGCAGCAGCTTGCCCACCGGGCGTACGTACGCCTGCCAGCGGGTCGTCACCGCGTTGCGCAGCATCTCCGCCAGCTTCGTCTCGTGGCCGGTGACCGTGACGAGGTCCGCCAGGGAGAGGTCGAGCACCTCGGCCAGCGCCGAGGACTGACGCTCGTTGCCGCGCCACTCGTCCGCCTCCTCCATCCGTACGTACACGAGGAGTTCGAGCCCCACGGCGCGGGCGACGTCCTCGGCCGCGAGACCGCGCGCGATCCGGTGCTCGCGCAACGTCCGCGGCGCGCCGATGAGATCGCCCGGCGAGCACCACAACACGCCCGCGAGCGCGGTGAGTTCGGTATTGCTCGGTGCGGCTATGCCCCGCTCCCAGGCGACGACCAGGTCCGGGGTCACATAGGGGAGTCCGAACGAGGCCTGCATGCCGTACGCGACATGCTCGGGCCCCATGCACAGGGCGAGGCGCAGTTTGCGGGCGGCCGGGGCGTCGAAGGGCGGGGTGGGCTGTTGGGCCGACGGTTGGTGCACGCGCACAACGTATGGGTGCGGGGCTGCGGTGACTACGGTCTGTTCGGCCAGGAATACGGATCGTGTGAACCTACGGTTTCGGATGTCTGTCCGAGGCCTGTTCGGGGTGGCCGAAGATCAGCTGGTGGCCGGGCTGTGTGGAGATCAGGATGTCGGGCAGGGGCTCGTGCGGACGAGTGGGACCGACGGATCGAAGGTGGCAAGCGCCGTGAGCAGGATCGAAGGGCATATTCGCGAGCGACTGCTGGCGCCGAACTTCTGGCATCTGGCGACCGTCGGCGCGGACGGGGCGCCGCAGGTGTCGCCCATGTGGGCGGACCTCGAAGACGAGTACGTCATGGTCAACACGTCAATGGGCCGCGTGAAGGAGGAGAATCTTCGGCGCAATCCGTTCGTTTCTCTGTCCCATCACGACACCGGGAACCCCTATGACCGGGTGGAGATCCGGGGGCGGGTCGTCCGCTTCGTCGAGGGCGAGGTGGCCGAGCGGGCCATGGACCGGCTCACTCTGAAGTACATCGGCGAGGACCGGTATCCGTGGCTGCTGCCGGGAGAGCGGCGCGTGATGATCCTGATCGAGCCGACGCGGGTGCGGCATGTGGTGGGCGTGGAGAAGTTCCGTCCCGGGGTGCTCCCGGAGGCTTCCGAACCCGCCGAGTGAGGCCGGGCCGTCTTCCCGAGCGGGGCCGGCCCGTCTCCCCGCCCGTCCCGTTGTCGGTGCCGGCTGACAGGATCGGAGTCCAAGTCGGCCCAGGCGAAGGCGGGTTCAATGAAGGTGCTTGTCGATGACGAGGTGCATGTCGACTACGGGCAGATCTTCGTGGAGAGCGGCGAGGACGAATGCGACCTGCATGACGCCTTCGCCGGGCAGGAGGGCGTCGGGCTCTGCGGGGGTGGCACGGACGGGACGCTGCTCCTGCTGACCGGTCTGCGGATCGGCGGCGTCGACCTGACCGCCGAGCTGCATGACAGCCGGCCCGGGCTGGACGAGACGTGGGAGGAGATCGTCGAGGTCCCGTTCCGGCCGGTGTCGCGGGAGACGAAGCTGCGGCAGTGGAACGGGAAGGGCTGGTGGGAGCTGGGCCTGGAGGAGCGCGACTACCGTGTCCGGTACTCCGCCTCCGGTATGGACGACGGCCGGAGCAAGAACGTCCGGGAGGACGACGAGCCCCCGACGGACGACCGCTACCTCCTCCAGTTCTGGCCCGCCCCGCCCGAACCGGCCCGACTGCTCAAGCAGACCAGCCGCACAGCCGCGACCTGGCACGACTTCGCCACTTCACCGGTGGGCTGACCGCTTGAACGGACCGGTCGCCGAATGCCGGGTGAGGACTCATGGTCTCGGGGGCTGAGGAACAGGCGAAGGCCCCTCACCCCTTGACCGCCCCGCCCAGCGCGAACCCCCCGCCCAGCCGCCTCGCCACCAGCACGTACAGCAGGACCACCGGTGTCGAGTAGATGATCGAGAACGCGGCCAGTTGCCCGTACACCACCGTCCCTCGGTTTCCGAAGAAGTCGTTGATGCTCACCGACGCCGGCATCTGGTCCGGGGTCAGCAGGAGCATGAAGGGGACGAAGAAGTTGCCCCACATCATCACGAACGAGAAGACGGTGACCACGGCCACGCCGGGGCCCATCAGCGGCAGCACGATCCGCAGGAGGGACTGGAACGAGGACGCGCCGTCCGTCCAGGCCGCCTCCTCCAGTTCCTTCGGTACGCCGTCCATGAAGTTCTTCATCAGCCAGATGGCGAAGGGCAGTTGGGACGCGGCGAAGAAGAAGATCGTGCCCTGCATGGTGTCGATCAGGTCCACCTGAACGAACAGGGCGTACACGGGAACCATGATCGCCGTGATCGGCAGGCTCGTCGCGAAGAGGATCGTCAGGAGGAAGGGGCGGTTCAGGCGGGAGCGGAACCGGGACAGCGGGTAGGCGGCCAGGGCCGAGCACACCACCGTCAGCAGCGTCGCCCCGCCGCACAGGATCAGGCTGTTGAGGAGGGGCGTGAACGTGATGTCCGGCTTCAGCACCGCGTCGAAGTTGTCGAGGGTGACGCCGTCGGGGACCTTCACCTTGAGGTCGGCCTTCGGGTCGACCGACGAGAGGAGGACCCAGGCGAGGGGGAGGACGAACGCGGCCGCCAGGAGGAGAAGGCCCGCGTCGGCGGCGTAGCGGCGGCTGCTGCGGCGGGACACGAGGGTCGTACTGCCGGCCATGTCAGACCTCCGTCCGCAGCAGGCGCATATAGACCAGGGAGAACAGGGAGCCGACCACCAGAAGGAGCAGGGCCACGGCCGTTCCGTAGCCGATCATGCTTTTCTGGAAGGCCTGTTCATACATGAAGAGCGGGAGCGTCTGGCTGCGGTTTCCCGGGCCGCCTCTCGTCATCACCCAGATCAGACCGAAGACCGAGAGGGTCTGGAGGGTGTTCAGCATCAGGTTCGTGCCGATGGAACGGCGGATCATCGGCAGCGTGATGTGCCACATCCGCCGCCAGCCGCCCGCGCCGTCCACCTCCGCCGCCTCGGTGATCTCCTTCGGGATCTCGTTCAGGGCCGCCGAGTAGACCAGCATCGAGAAGGCAGTCCCGCGCCAGACGTTCGCGAAGGACACCGCGAGGATCGGCAGCGTGAACAGCCAGTTCTGGGACGGGAGATGGAGCCAGTCGAGCACGGCGTTCAGCGTGCCCTCGCGGCGGAAGAAGGCGTAGAGCAGGAATCCCGCCACGACCTCCGGCAGCACCCAGGCGGCGATGACGATGCCGCCGGTGAGCGTACGGACCGGCTTCGACGCGCGCTGCATCAGTACGGCCAGGCTCAGGCCCAGCGTGTTCTGGCCGATCAGTGAACTCAGCACCGTGAACACCAGCGTCAGCCACACGGCGTTGAGGAACGCGTCGTCCCTGAACGCGGCCCGGAAGTTGTCGAAGCCGATGAACGACGACTCGGCCTGGCCGGTGAGCTGGAGATCCGTGAAGGCGATGTACGCGCAGTACGCGATGGGCCCGGCCAGGAACAGGAGCAGCAGGACGACGGCGGGGGAGAGGGGCAGCGCCCGCGTCAGGGCACGGCGGACATCGCGGCGGCCGCCGGGCGTGGACGGTGGGGCCGTCGGGCCCGGCGCGGTCTTCACCACGCCGGGGCCCGCCGTAGGTGCGGAGGTCATGAGCGGCTGATCATTTCTCACTCATCCTCTGGTGCGGCCGGTCGTCTTCCGGTGCGTCCGGGCCGGGCCCCGGCTGCGGTCCTCGCTCGCCCCGGTCATTTCTTGATGACCTGGTTGTCGGTGGCCGTCCTCAGCTCCTCGTCGTACCCCTTCGCCGCCTCCGCGACCGAGCTGTCGCCCGTCGTCACGCCCTCCATCGCCTCCTGGATGGCCGTCGAGACCTTCGGGTACGCGGGATACGCGGGGCGGTAGTGCGTGCTGGCCACCAGGTCCGTGAAGAACTTGATGCCGGGCTGCGCCTTCACGTACGCCGGGTCCTCGGCCACGTCCGTGCGCACCGAGATGCCGGAGTTGGCGATGTACCACTTCTGGGCGTTCGCCTTCGTCTGCATCGTCTTGATGAACTCGAAGGCCAGGTCGGGGTTGCCCGCCTTGCTCGGGATCGCCCAGGTCCAGCCGCCCGACATGCTCACCTTGCTCGGCGCCTGGCCGGTCTGCGTCGGCATGTACGCGAGGCCCAGTTTCTCGGACCACTCCGGCCATTCGTGGCCGCCGCCCTTCAGCCAGTCCTGCGGGAGCCAGGAGCCGTCGAGGTTGATGCCGAGCTTGCCCTCGGGGAGGAACTCGCCGCGGACCCTGGTCGCGATGTTGGGGTCGAGGGCGTCCGAGACGTCCGGGCCGAGCTTCTCCTTGAAGACCGTCTCGACGAATTCGAGAGAGTCCTTGAAGCCCTGGCTCCCCGTGATCCACTTCTTGGACGCCGGGTCGTAGAGGGGACTCTCGTTGGCCCCGCTTGCCGTCCCGTAGAGGAGCATCTCGAAGCCCTGCATGGCGGCCGCTTCACCCGCGGGCTTGCCCGTGTAGATGTTCATGGGGATGACGCCGGGGACCTTCGCCTTGATCGCGCGGGCCGCGTCGAGGATGTCTGCCCAGTTCGCCGGCTGCCAGTCGGCGGGGAGCCCGGCCTTCTTGAATATCGCCTTGTCGAACCAGAGGCCCCGGGTGTCGGTGCCGTCGGGGACGCCGTACGTCTTCCCGTCCTGGGCCTGCGCCGCCTCCTTCGCCGTGTCGATGAACTGGCTCCAGTCGTCCCACTTGGCGAGGTACGGGTCCAGCGGCTTGAGGTATCCGCTCGTGATGTCGGAGTTGATGAGGAACGTGTCCTCGTAGACCAGGTCCGGGGCCGTCTTCGGCGAGCGGAGCATCTGCTGGAGCTTCGTGTAGTACTCCGAGTCCGGGGCCTTGATCGGGACGAGATCCACTCTCTTGCCGGGGTTGGCCTTCTCGAACTGGTCCTTGATGTCGGCGAGGTACGTGTCCATCACCTTGACGGAGTTGTCCGTCGACTGTTTGAAGGAGATCTTCACCGTGTCCGGACTACTTCCGGAATCGCTGCCGCAGGCACTGAGCGCGGTGGCGGTGAGCAGGGTGGCGAGGAGAAGTGGAACGGCTGTGGGGCGCACGGGTACAACCTCCTGCTGGCCGACATCTTTGTGGCCGGGTTGGGCTGCACGAGAACCTAAGAGGACTGGTCCAGCCAGGTCAATGACTTTGCATGATCAGTCCGACACAGTGCGTATGGTCGCGCACACTCAAGGTACTGCCGAGCCGCCCGCCCGGTGGGGTCCTTGGCGTCCGGAAGGGGAGCGTGAAATACCGGAACAGGGCGTGACCAAAGGGCAGTTGCTGCTGGTCGAGTACCAGAGCGTCAAGGACGAGCAGAAGGCACGGATCGGGTTCCGCGACAACCTGCTGTACGTGACGCTCGCGGTCGTGGCAGCCGTGGCCGCCGCCTCGGCACAGGCCGGACAGACCTCCATGCTGCCGGCGCTTCCGCCCGTGTGCGTCGTGCACGGGTGGACCTGCCTCGTGAACGACGAGAAGATCTCGGCGATCGGGGCGTACGTACGGGGCGACTTGGGCCCTCGGCCGGCCGACCTCGCGCAGATCGAACGATCGGCGGCCTTCGGCCGGGAGACCGCCCACCGCGCCGACACCCGTCGCACATCACGGAAGACGATCCAGTGCGGGGTCGATCTACTGGCCTTCTGCGTCGTGCCGTTGGCGGGACTCGTCGTGTACTGGGCCGGAGGGCAGGTCGGTCGGGGGCTGCTCGTCCTGTCCGTGCTCGAAGCACTTGTGGTGGTCGGGCCGGCGGTCCAAGTCGTTTTGTACGCCGGGGTGTTCGGCTCGGGTCGGCGATGACTGACGTACCTCTCGGGTACGAAGACCCCGTCCGGCTAGCCCTTCACCCACCGGTACTGCAGCTCAGGTCTCCCCACCTGACCGTACTGAGGACTGCGCCCCGCTCTCCCCGCGTCCACCAGGTGCTCCAGATAGCGCCGGGCCGTGATCCGGGAGATGCCGACGGCCTCGGCGACGCCTGTCGCGGTCAGGCCCTCGTCGGAGTCGCGCAGGGCGCGGGTGACCCGCTCCAGCGTGGGGGCGCTCAGCCCTTTGGGCAGGGCCGCCGGGCCGGGGGCCCGGAGGGTGGCCAGGGCGCGGTCGACCTCGTCCTGGCCGCTTGCCTCGCCGGCCGCCGCGTGGAACTCGGCGTAGCGCACGAGGCGGTCACGGAGGGTGGCGAAGGTGAACGGTTTCAGTACGTACTGCACCACTCCCAGCGACACCCCCTCCCGCACCACCGTCAGGTCGCGCGCCGAAGTCACCGCGATGACGTCCGCGTGGTGGCCGGCGGCGCGCAGCGAGCGGGCCAGCTGCAGGCCGTGCACGTCCGGCAGGTGGAGGTCCAGGAGGAGCAGGTCCACGGGCATGCGGTCCAGCGCCCGGCGGGCCTCCGCGCCCGTGTGGGCCTTGCCGACGGCCGTGAAACCGGGCACGCGCCCCACGTACAGGACATGCGCGTCCGCCGCGACGGGGTCGTCCTCGACGACCAGGACGCGGATGTCCCGCGAGGGGGAAGGCGTGCTCATACGGTGCCTCCGTGCGGCGTCGGCTCGGGCGCGGGCTCGTGCGTGAGCCCAGGATCGCCGCCGGACCCGTCCCCAGACCCGTCCACGGCCCCTGACCCGGACTCGGGCCCGGCGTGGACCTTAGTCCTCCCCTGCCCCGACGTCGGCAGCGGCAGCCGTACCTCGAAGGACGCCCCGCCGCCCGGGGCCTCCGTCACGGTCAGTGTCCCGTCGTGCCGGGCCACCGCCTGCCGCACGAGGGCGAGGCCCAGCCCCCGCCCGCCGGGCCCCGCGGGCTTGGTGGACCAGCCGCGCTGGAAGACCGCCTCCGAGTGGGCCGGGTCCACGCCCGTACCGGTGTCGACGACCCGCAGGACCAGCCCCTCGGCGTCCGCGATCGCCGTGACCGTGACCCGGGCGCCGGCCGAGCCCTGCGCCGCGTCCACCGCGTTGTCGATCAGGTTGCCGAGGACCGTCACCAGGTCACGGGAGGGCAGTGACTCCGGGAGCAGGCCGTCGTCGATGCTGCTGTCCTCGGAGACCAGCAGCTCGACGCCGCGCTCGTTCGCCTGGGCCGTCTTGCCCAGGAGCAGGGCGGCCAGCACCGGCTCGCTGACCGCCGCGACGACCTGGTCGGTCAGCGCCTGGGCCAGTTCCAGCTCGGCCGTGGCGAAGTCGACGGCCTCCTCGGCCCGGTCCAGCTCGATGAGCGAGACGACGGTGTGCAGGCGGTTCGCCGCCTCGTGCGCCTGCGAGCGCAGAGCCGTGGTGAAGCCGCGCTCGGAGTCCAGCTCGCCCATCAGGGACTGCAGTTCGGTCACATCGCGCAGCGTCACGACCGTGCCCCGGCGCTCGCCGCCCGACACCGGCGAGGTGTTCACGACGAGCACCCGCGAGTCGGTCAGATGCACCTCGTCCACCCGCGGCTCCCCGGACAGCAGCGCCCCCGTCAGCGGCGTCGGCAGGCCGATGTCCGCCACCGAGCGGCCCACCACGTCGTCCGTCACGTCGAGCAGCTCGCGCCCGCCGTCGTTGATCAGCGCCACCCGGAACTGCCCGTCCAGCATCAGCAGCCCCTCGCGCACGGCATGCAGCGCTGCCTCGTGGTAGTCGTGCATCCGGCTGAGCTCGGCCGCGTTCATCCCGTGGGTCGAGCGGCGCAGCCGGGCGTTGATGACGTACGTGCCGACGGCCCCCAGGGCCAGGGCGGCCGCCGCGACCCCGAACAGGGCCTGCACCTGCCCCTCGACCCGCTGACTGATCTCGTCGACCTTGATACCCGCGCTGACGAGGCCGACGATGCGGTCGTTGTCGTATATCGGCGTGACGGCCCGCACGGACTCGCCGAGGGTGCCGGTGTACGTCTCGGTGAAGGGGTGTCCGAGGAGCGCCGACTGCGTGTTGCCGAGGAAGTGCTTGCCGATCAGGTCCTTGTTGGGGTGCGTCCAGCGGATGCCGTCGGGGTTCATGATCGTGACGAAGTCGACCTGGGCGTCACGCTGCACCGACGTCGCGTACGGCTGGAGCGTCTTCGTCGGATCGTCCGTACGGATGGCCTCCCGTACGGACGGGGAGTCCGCGACCGACCGGGCCACCGCCATGGCCTGGCGCCCCGCCGCGTCCTCGGCCTGACTGCGGTCACTGATGTAGGTGAAGAGCGCACAGCCCGCGACCACGACAGCCACAAGCACGGCCTGCATGGCAAAGAGCTGACCAGCCAGGCTGCGGGGACGTGGAGCACGGGGGAGGCGCATGGAAACAGTCTGCCCCTCCGGATAAGCATGAACTAAATGAACGGAAGGGTGACCGGCCTCACAAGGCGGGAGATAGTCACCGACAACCCCCGGACGTGAGCCGCACGCCGGATGATGCCGACGACGTCGTCAAGGAGGGCAGCCGTGACCAGTACATCGAGTACGGCACCTGCCGCTCCCGCTGCCAAGCGGGACCGCACCCACTACCTGTACATCGCGGTGATCGCCGCCGTGGCCGCCGGCATCGCCGTGGGCCTGATCGCTCCCGACTTCGCGGTCGAGCTGAAGCCCATCGGTACCGGCTTCGTGAACCTGATCAAGATGATGATCTCGCCGATCATCTTCTGCACGATCGTGCTGGGCATCGGCTCGGTACGGAAGGCCGCCAAGGTCGGCGCGGTGGGCGGCATCGCGCTCGGCTACTTCGTGGTCATGTCGTTCGTCGCCCTCGCCATCGGCCTGGTCGTCGGCAACATCCTGGAGCCCGGCACGGGCCTCGCGGTGACCGACGCGATCAAGGACGCCGGTCAGGGCCAGGTCACCGAGGCGAAGAACACCGAGGAGTTCCTGCTCGGGATCATTCCCACGACGATCGTCTCCGCCTTCACCGGCGGCGAGGTCCTGCAGACCCTGCTCGTCGCGCTGCTCGCCGGCTTCGCGCTCCAGGCCATGGGTTCGTCCGGTGCGCCGATCCTGCGCGGTGTGGAGCACATCCAGCGCCTGGTCTTCCGCATCCTCGCCATGGTGATGTGGGCGGCGCCCATCGGTGCGTTCGGCGCGATGGCGGCGGTCACCGGCTCGGCGGGGCTGGACGCACTCAAGAGCCTCGCCGTCCTGATGCTCGGCTTCTACGTCACCTGTTTCCTCTTCGTCTTCATCGTGCTCGGCACGATGCTGCGAGTCGTCGCGGGTCTCAACATCCTCACGCTCTTCAAGTACCTGGGCCGTGAGTTCCTGCTGATCCTGTCGACCTCCTCCTCCGAGTCCGCCCTGCCGCGGCTCATCGCGAAGATGGAGCACCTGGGCGTCAGCAAGCCGGTGGTCGGCATCACCGTCCCGACCGGTTACTCCTTCAACCTCGACGGCACCATGATCTACATGACCATGGCCTCGCTGTTCATCGCCGACGCCATGGGTACGCCGATGTCGGTGGGCGAGCAGATTCCGCTGCTCCTCTTCCTGCTGGTCGCCTCCAAGGGTGCGGCGGGTGTCACCGGAGCGGGTCTGGCCACCCTGGCGGGCGGCCTCGCGTCCCACAAGCCCGCGCTGGTGGACGGCATCGGCCTGATCGTCGGCATCGACCGCTTCATGAGCGAGGCGCGCGCCCTGACGAACTTCGCCGGCAACGCCGTCGCCACGGTTCTGATCGGTACGTGGACCAAGGAGATCGACAAGGGCCGCGTCGACCAGGTGCTCGCGGGGCAGTTGCCCTTCGACGAGACGACGCTCCTGGACGACGGCCACGGTTCCGCTCCCGCCGCGGCGGAGGTCCCGGACCAGCCGGAGGACAAGACGCTGGCCAAGGCCTAGCCCCGGGCCTGGGCTCCGTCCCAGAACTCCGGGCGGCTGGGTGGATCCCCCGTCGCTCAGCCGCCCGGTCACTCCGTTCACGGAGTGCAGCTCACATTTCCTTGCTTCCCCGGCCACCGGCCGGTGGCCCCGGTCCTCCCCGACCGGGCCCACCGGCCGGTGGCTTTTGGGTGGGCGGGCGTGGTCGGCAGGGTGTGGGTGCGTTGTGGCTGATCGCGCAGTTCCCCGCGCCCCTAAAAGGCACCGACGGCCCAGGCGCGCCCCGTCAGGGGCGCGGGGAACGGCGCGCTCAGCCCACGACGACCCAAGGCGTACGCACGGGCCTGGGCACCCCGCAAGGGGCGCGGGGAACGGCGCGACCGGCCCACCACGGCCCCAGCCATGCCCACCGGCCCCCGCACCCCCGGATCGACTCCCCGGCGGCGCAAGCCGGTTCCCGCGGGGTTATCCACTTACCTTCCGCTCAGTACCTGACCAAATAGTGCGTACTTGTGGGGAGTTGGGCCCGAGACCAGCATGGTCGGCATGACGAATGACCTTGAAAAGACCCCCGTCACCGTCCTGGGCCTGGGCGCCATGGGCCGGGCCCTCGCCACCGCGTTCCTGAGGGCGGGCCACCCCACCACCATCTGGAACCGTTCCCCGGGCAAGGGCGACGAGCTGGTCGCAAGGGGCGCCGCAAGGGCGACCAGCGCCCGCGAAGCCGTACGCGCCGCAGAGCTGATCGTCGTCTGCGTGGTCGACCACAACGCGGCCGGCGCCGTCCTCGACTCGGTCGCGGACGAGCTGCCCGGCCGGGTACTGGTCAACCTCACCTCGGACACCCCGGAACGCGCCCGTACGACAGGCGCCTGGGCGCAGGAACGCGGCATCGACTACCTGGACGGCTCGATCATGGTGCCGGTAGACCTGATCGGACAGCCGCCGGCGCTGATCTTCTACAGCGGGCCGCGGGCCGCGTACGACAAGCACGAGACGGCGCTGAAGGCGCTGGGCGGCAAGCCCGCCCACCTCGGCGAGGACCAGGGGCTGGCCGCGGTCCACGACCTGGCGCTGCTCGACTACTTCTACGGCTCGATCTCCGGCCTGCTGCACGCGTACGCGCTCGCCGGTGCCGACGGGGTGCGCGCGGCGGAACTCGCCCCCTACCTGGACACCATCACCGCCTTCATGCCGTCCCTGGCCGCCGAGGCCGCTCAGCACGTCGACGCGGGCAGCCATCCGGGCGAGGCGGCCAACCTCGGCATGATGGCGTCCGGCGTGGGCCACATCCTGGAGTGGGCCGAACACCGCGGCCTCGACGTGAGCACCCTCCGCCCGATCAAGGAGGTCTACGACAGGGCCGTCGCCCTCGGCCACGCCGCCGACAGCTGGACGAGCACGATCGAAGTCGTACGCGGCAACGCGGGCATGCCACGCGGCGACCGAGCGAGCCGAACCGTGTGACGTGCCCGCGAGTTCGTGCCCGTTGGGCCCCCACTTCGGGCCGGGTGCCGTGGTCGGAGCACGGCTCGACACGCCCTCAGGAGCCCATCCCCACCCCCACCTCCAGCCGCGCCACCTCCTCCGGCGTCAGCTCCAGATCCGCCGCGCCCGCCGAATCCCGTATCGTCCCGGGCCGGCTGGCGCCCGGGATCGGGACGACCGCGGGTGAGCGAGCCAACAGCCAGGCCAGGCAGACCTGTTGAGGACTGACACCCCGCTCACGAGCCACCGTGTGGAAGGCGCCGAGACCGGTGCCGTCGCTCGGGCCGGTGGCGTGGACGGGGCTGGTGGAGCGGCCGGTGTCTTCGGGAGGCAGCCGCCGCGACGGCCCGTCCAGCGAGCTCCGCGATATCCCGCCCAGCGGACTCCACGGCAGGAAGGCGAGCCCCAGCTCGGCGCAGAGCCGCAGTTCGGGCTCGCTGTCCCGGACGGCGGGGGAGTACCGGTTCTGGACCGATGCCAGCCGGTCGCCGAGGAGGGCGTGGGCCCGGCGGATCTGGCCGACGTCCGTGTTGGAGATGCCGGCGTAGCGGATCTTGCCCTCGTCGAGCAGGTCGCGCAGGGCGCCCACCGACTCCTCGAAGGGGACGGCGGGGTCGGGCTTGTGGAGCTGGTAGAGGCCGATCGCCTCGACGCCCAGCCGCTTGAGGGAGGCATCCGCCGCCGACTTCAGATGCCGGGGAGACCCCGTCACCGTCCAGCTCCCGTCGGCCGGTCTGCCGCGCCCGCCCTTCGTGGTCACCAGGACGTCGGCCGTGTCGCCGCCGTACGTGGCGAGGGCGCGGGCCACGAGACGCTCGTTGTGCCCGGGCTCGTCCCCGGGCAGGTGGTACGAGTCGGCCGTGTCCAGGAGCGTGACGCCCGCGTCCAGGGCGGCGTGCACCGTGGCCGTCGCCTGCCCCTCGTCCGGCCGGCCCTCGATGGACAACGGCATGGCACCGAGCCCGACGGCACCCACCCGCATGCCGCCAACTGTGCGGTGCCGCATGTCAGTTCACCTTCCCGAGCGTCTCGGCCACCGCACGCGGCAGCCATTCCCGTGCCTTGCCGAAGGCGAACCCGAGCCGCGTGGCCCGCGCGTTGTCCATCCCGTACGAACGGGAGAAGGAGAACGGTGAGAACTCCCCGACCTCGACGGACCGGAACACGGCCCGGAACACGGTCCGTCCGCCCGGGAGGTGTTCGGCCAGCGCCTCGCACAACTCCCCGGTGGTGAGCATCCCGTGGGACGCGGCGGTGACCGGCCCGGTGAACTCCTCGCCCGCCGCCCACGCCAGGAAGTCGGCGTTCTCCTCCAGGTGGATGTAGGTCGCCGGGTGGTTCGTGGCGGGGACGGCGATCGCCTCGCCCGCGCGGATCCGCTCGGCGATGGGGGTCCCCCCGCTCGAGCGAAGCCGAGAGTGGGGGAGGTCGAGCCGGCCCGTGAAGTCGTCGTCCCCGCCCAGCACATGGGCGACGCGCACGCTCACGTACGGGAATTCGGGGTCGGCCGCGAAGACCGCTTCGGCCTGCCGCTTGCCCTCGCCGTAGTGGGTGTCGAGGAACTCCGGGTCGTCCCGGGGAAGTTCGGGATCGACGGGGACCGTACGCGGGTTCACGGCGTCCTCGCGTACGAGTTCCGCCGAGTCCTCGTACTCGTACACCTCGACCGTCGAGGTCATCACGTACCGCCGGGTGTGTCCCGCGAAGACCCGGCGGGCGATCTCCGCCTGCCTGGGTGTGTAGCAGACCTGGTCGACGACGACGTCGAAGGTCCGTGAACCGAGCGCTTTCTCAAGGGAATTCTCGTCGTTGCGGTCGGCGACGAGATGAATCGTTCCCGGGGGAGGCGACGACGAGCCGCGATTGATGACGGTGACCCTGTCTCCCGCGGCCATCAGCCTGGCTATCAGCCTCTTGCCGAAATACCGGCTACCGCCAATGACACACCTCGCGCACGGCGCCCCTCCCGTAATGCCCTTCACCGCGGTCCTGTTCCGTGGACCCTGTGGTCATAATTCTTCCGGCGTACGAGTGAGGTCTGAAGGGGAAGTCATGGGAGATCCGGTCGCGGTACCGAAGGAACCACGGCATCTGCGAGCCGCCGCCAACGAAACGTCGGCGGCCTTCGACGCCCTGGACCGGCAGATCCTGGAACTGCTCCAGAGCGACGGCCGGATCAGGCTCAGCGAGCTGGGCCGCCGGGTCCGGCTGTCCCCGGCGGCGGTCGCCGAACGCGTCCGCCGGCTGGAGTCCGTCGGTGCCGTCACCGGCTACGGCGCCCATGTCTCGCCGTCCCGCCTCGGCTACGGCATGCAGGCCTTCATCCGCGTCAACCCGCACGGCGGCTACACGCTGAAGCACCCGAGGACCCTGGAGCTGCTCGCCCGCCCCGAGATCACCGAGGCCCATCACGTCGTCGGCGAGGACTGCTGGATCCTCAAGGTCGCGGTCGAGGACACCCTCCACCTGGAGGAGGTCCTGGAACAGACCTCGGCACTCGGCCGCACGACGACGTCGATCCTCCTGTCGTCCCCGGTGGAGCGGAAGCCGCTGCTGCCTCCGCCGTTGCCTTGACGTCAGGGTCAAGGACTACGTTCCTACGCATGCGAATCGGCGAGCTGGCGGCGCGGGCCGGGACCACCACGCGGACCCTCAGGTACTACGAGTCGCGGGGGCTGCTGCCCGCACGGCGGGGGAACAACGGGTACCGCACCTACGACGAGGACGACTTGAAGCTTCTGCGGCAGATCAGGACGCTGCAGGACTTCGGGTTCGACCTGGAGGAGACGCGGCCCTTCGTGGAGTGTCTGCGGGCCGGGCATCCGGAGGGCGACTCCTGCCCGGCGTCGCTCGCCGTGTACCGGCGCAAGCTGGGCGAACTCGACGCGCTGATCGGTGAGTTGCAGGCCGTACGCACCCACGTCGGCGAGCAGTTGGCGCGGGCCGAGGCGTCGAGGGACGAGCTGGCGGCCGGGGCGGAGGTTCCGGGCGGTCCGGAGCCGGTGTGCGAACTGGGAGGGACCATCAGGTGATCAGGGCAGCGGGTGTGGCCGAGGTGACGGACGCGGACTTCGAGGCGGAGGTGATCGGGGCGGAGCTGCCCGTGCTGGTGGAGTTCACCGCCGACTGGTGCCCGCCGTGCCGGCAGATCGCGCCGGTGCTGAGCGCCGTCGCCGCCGAGGAGGGCGACCGGCTCAAGGTGGTGCAGCTGGACGTGGACACGAACCCGGAGACCACGAACGCGTACGGGGTGCTGTCGATGCCCACGCTCATCGTGTTCCGCGACGGGCGGCCGGTGA
The DNA here is from genome assembly GCF_027270795.1 of Streptomyces sp. ActVer. NCBI lineage: Bacteria > Bacillati > Actinomycetota > Actinomycetes > Kitasatosporales > Streptomycetaceae > Streptomyces > Streptomyces sp. ActVer. Next base: position 2,569 of record NZ_JAPWHT010000003.1, on the reverse strand, counting down.
AGTCGATGGTGGGCGCCCGGCCGAAGCGACGGCTGCTGGAGGAACTGGCCGACGTGCTGTAGCCGGGTAAACAGCAAATCCCCCGCGGCCAATTGCCTGCGGGGGATTTCTCTGCGTATATTGAATGGTTCGCGACTTCAAGGAAGTTGGTCGCGAAGAAGTTCACTAGGCGCAGTATATCCGGCCGGGAGCGGAATTGTCAAACAGGGGATCACACACAGAATTCACCGACGATGAATTGAGGCACGAGCAGGAATTCATCGACGGTCTGTACGCGCGCGTGGACGCCCTGCGCGGCGGCACCGAGGCCTCGGTGACGGACGCGCTCGCGCAGGGCAGCACGCCGATGCAGGCCCGCCTGGAGCGGGACATCCTCGTCGCCGAGCGCTCGGGCCTGCTCGCCGCGCTCAACGCGGTGGACGGCTCGCTCTGCTTCGGCCGTATCGACCTGACCACGGGACTCACCCACCACATCGGCCGCATCGGCATCCGCGCCGACGACACCGAGCACACCCCGATCCTGATCGACTGGCGGGCCCCGGTCGCCCGCCCCTTCTACCTCGCCACCGGCCACACCCCGATGGGCCTGCGCCGCCGTCGGCACATCACCACCGAGGGCCGCTCGGTCGCCGCCCTGCACGACGAGATCCTCGACCTGGGGGACCAGCAGCGCACCGGGCACGAGGACCCCTCTGGCGACGCCGTGCTGCTCGCCGCCCTCAACTCCGCGCGCACCGGCCGCATGAGCGACATCGTGCAGACCATCCAGGCCGAGCAGGACCGCATCATCCGCGCCCCGCACCGTGGTGTGCTCGTGGTGGAGGGCGGCCCGGGCACCGGCAAGACCGCCGTGGCGCTCCACCGGGCGGCCTATCTCCTCTACGAACACCGGGAGTTGCTCGCCAAGCGGGCCGTCCTGATCGTCGGCCCGAACCCCGCCTTCCTCGGCTACATCGGCGAGGTCCTGCCCTCGCTCGGCGAGACGGGCGTGCTGCTCGCGACCATCGGCGAGCTGTATCCCGGTGCGAAGGCGACCGCGTCCGACACCCCCGAGGCCGCCGCCGTGAAGGGCCGCGCAGAGATGGCCGACGTCCTGGCCGCCGTCGTGCGCGACCGTCAGGCGCTGCCCGACCCGGTGATCGCCATCGAGCACGACCGGGACATCCTGATGCTCGACGCCGGCCTCGTACGCGTCGCCCGTGACCGCACCCGCGAGGTGAACCTGCCGCACAACGCGGCCCGTGAGCACTTCGAGGGCCACATCCTCAACACCCTCACCGACATGCTCGCCGAGCGGATCGGCACGGACCCCTTCGACGGCACGAACCTGCTCGACCCGAGCGACGTCACCCAGATCCGCGACGAGCTGGCCGAGAACCGCGAAGTCTGGGCCGCCATCGACCAGTTGTGGCCGCGCGTCACCCCGCGGCGGCTGATCGCGGACTTCCTCGCCGAACCGGACGCGTACGTCTGCGAGGCCGACGCGAACGCCATCCGCCGTACGGTGACCCGGGCCTGGACCACCGCCGACGTCCCCCTCCTCGACGAGGCCGCCGAACTCCTCGGCGAGGACGACCGGTTGGCGAGGGCCGCCGCGGAGCGGGAGCGCAACCAGCAAGTCGCCTACGCCCAGGGCGTGTTGGACGTCTCCTACGCCTCCAGGACCTACGAGTTCGAGGACAAGGACGACGAGGACGCCGAGGTTCTCTCCGCGCACGACATCATCGACGCCGAGCGGATGGCCGAGCGCCACGAGGAGGACGACCACCGCAGCGCCGCCGAACGGGCCGCGGCCGACCGGAGCTGGGCGTTCGGCCACATCATCGTCGACGAGGCGCAGGAGCTGTCGCCGATGGCGTGGCGCCTGCTGATGCGCCGCAGCCCCACGCGGTCCATGACGCTCGTCGGCGACCCCGCGCAGACGGCCGACGCGGCGGGTGTCGGCTCCTGGTCGGACATCCTCCACCCGTACGTCGAGGACCGCTGGGAGCACACCCGTCTCGCGGTCAACTACCGCACCCCGTCCGAGATCATGGACGTGGCGGCGGCCGTCCCGCGCGCCGAGCACCCGGACTTCGAGCCGCCGAGTTCGGTCCGCTCGACCGGTGTACGTCCCTTGGTGCGCGAGGCCGCCGACGCCGCCGAGCTGCCCGGCACCGTGGAGAAGGCCGTCGCGGAGCTGGCTCCCGCGGAGGGGCGGCTCGCGGTGATCGCGCCGAGGGATCTGCATGCGGCTTTGGCCGCGCGGCTCGACGGGGTTGAGGCCGGGGCGGAACCCGACCTGACCCATGCGGTCGTGCTCCTTGACCCTCGCCAGTCGAAGGGTCTGGAATTCGACGCGGTCCTTGTGGTCGAGCCGGCCCGCTATGGCACGAGCGATTTGTATGTGGCCCTGACCCGGGCCACGCAGGCGTTGGGGATCGTGCACACGGGGGCGCTGCCGCAGCCGCTGGCGAGTGCGCTTGGCTCCTAGGCCTCTCTTCGCCCCCGCCGCCCCTACCCATTCCCGTCCCGTTCGGGGGCCAGCCCCCGAACCCCCGCTCCTCAAACGCCGGAGGGGCTGGGGAGG
>NZ_JAPWHT010000039.1:0-39018 GCF_027270795.1 Streptomyces sp. ActVer | reverse complement strand
CTGGTCCTGTCGTTCCGTTCCGCCGCTTGGCCCCGCTTCTGCTTCTGCTCCTTCTCGTCTCTCCTCGTCTCTCCTCGCCTCTCCTCGTCTCTCCTCGTCTCTCCTCGTCTCTCCTCGTCTCTCCTCGTCTCTCCTCGTCTATTCGGTACTGCCGATCGCCCGCCGTGTCCACGGAGTCGAGGAGCCTGTCCGGAATCGTGAGGGCTCACGCGACGGCTGAGGACGAAGAAGCGGAAGGTGCCTCGTGCGACCGTCCGTTGCTCGTGGTGCGCCCCGGGCACCAGCCCGCGCACCAGGCAGTCACCGATGTACTTATGCAATCAACCATTCGGTCAACACGCCTGTCTGGCCAGGGATTTGGGGGGCACTAGGAAGGAGGAAGGAGGGCGGCCACATGACGACGTCCCTGAAGCGCATGCCCGGATGGGCCAAGATCCTGAGCGCGGTCGTGCTGGTTCTGGTGATACTCGGTGCCGGACTGCAGCTGAGCCTGCTGCCCGGTCTGCGTGACGTGTTCCGCGAGGAAACCCAGGACCGGACAGGACCCACACTCCTCAAGTCCATTCAGGACATGAGCCGTTACGACGCCGCCTCGGGCAACTTCCAGGTGGTGGTGGATCTGGAGAAGGACACCAAGTACCTGCCGGACGCGGTCCGCGGCACCCGAACCCTGTATGTGGGCGCGGGCACCGTGGACGCCTACGTCGACCTCGGAAAGATCCGCGACGAGGATGTGAAGGTCAACAAGGACCGCACATCGGCCACGCTCAAGCTCCCCCACGCCTCCCTGGGCAAGCCCGCGCTCGACCCCGACCAGTCCTACGCCGTCTCCAAGCAGCGCGGTCTCCTCGACCGGCTCGGCGACGTCTTCTCGGACAACCCGAACGACGAGCGGGCCGTCCAGCGGCTCGCCGCCCGGCACATCGGTGACGCCGCGAAGAAGACCGAACTGACCGCCCGCGCCGAGGAGAACACCACCGGCATGCTCAAGGGGCTGCTGGGCTCGCTGGGCTTCAAGGAGGTGAAGGTGACGTACGGGTCATGAGCCTCGGTCCGTAACTCCGGTCCGTGACCTCGGCCCGTGACCTCGGCCCGCGCACGCTCGTCGACGCCACCGTCGCCCTCCGGCCCGAGCACACCGATCGCCCCGGCAGCACACAGCAGAGCCGGGGCGATCGGCGGCTCGGGCCCGGCACACATGTCGTCGGCATCTTCGACCCCTTCGGGGGTACTCGCCTGTCATCGGACGACAGTTGAAAACTGGAGGGTTGCATGGCCCGCGCAGTGTCACGCCCGCGCATCGCACTACGCCTTCGCTCCACATCTCATTCCGGCGCCAAGAAAGCCAGCCCTCGTACCAAGAAGTCGCGCACCCCCGACACCAAGTCCGGCCCCCGCCCGTCGACGGCTCCGGGCGAACGACGGCCACTTCCCTTTGTCGTACGGTTCCTGGTCATGCTCATCGCCTTCGCGGCGATGGTGGCCTTCGCCGCCGCACTGGCGCAGATCACGTTGCAGCCGTCGCCGGCCTCCGAGGCCCTGACGCACAGCAACCTGCATCCGGGCCGTTCCCTGCGCGCCTACCTGGACCAGCCCGAACTGCGTGACGCCTTCAAGCAGATCGGCGGCAACCTCGTCCTCGGCATCCCCTTCGGGGTGCTGCTGCCCGTCCTGGTCCCCAAGGCGCGCGGAATCCTGCGAGTGCTCCTCCTCACGGCGGCCGTGATGATGATGGTCGAGCTGGTGCAGGGGGCGGTGATCACCGGGCGCGCCTTCGACGTCGACGACGTCATCCTCAACACCAGCGGGGCGCTCGTCGGTTACCTGCTCCTCGGCCGGCGGCTGAACCGCGCGGTGCATCCGCGCAAGCGCCGCCGCAAGAACTCGGAGGCCTGAAGGCCTGAAGTCTTGAAGGTGTGAACGCACGGAGCCCGGTGCGAGGCGGCACGGGGGCTTGAAGGCGTGAAGTCGTGAGGGTGGGCGTCAAGTTGTGAAGGAATGGTACGTACCAAAGTCTTGACGTCCCCTTACCTCACCTCTTAAATCAAGAGTCGAAGCGCGCACCCCCCACCTCAGTCGGCACCCATCCCCCCACAGGGATCGCCGTACGGAAGGGAGAGTCGTGGACTCGCCACGCCTGCTCCGCAGATGCCTCCTCGCCACCCTGTCCGCCGTACTCCTCGCGTCCGCCGCGGTTCTGCCCGCACAGGCGGATGCGGGGCAGGCCGCCGCCGGGCAGGCGGCCCCCCAGCCGAAGGCCGCCGCGGCCGTGACGTTCTCGGACACCTTCGACGGCGCCGCCGGCTCGGCCGTCAACTCCTCGAAATGGCAGATCGAGACCGGCGACAACGTCAACAACCACGAGCGGCAGTACTACACGTCCGGCGCCAACAACGCGGCCCTGGACGGCCAGGGCCACCTGGTGATCACAGCTCGCCGCGAGAACCCGAACAACTACCAGTGCTGGTACGGGCGTTGTGAGTACACCTCGGCCCGCCTCAACACGGCGGGCAAGTTCACGACGACGTACGGCCGGGTCGAGGCCAGGCTGAAGGTGCCGCGCGGGCAGGGCATGTGGCCCGCCTTCTGGATGCTCGGCAACGACATCGGACAGGTCGGCTGGCCGAACTCTGGCGAGATCGACATCATGGAGAACGTCGGCTTCGAGCCCTCGACGGTCCATGGCACCCTGCACGGCCCCGGCTACTCCGGTTCGGGCGGCATCGGCGCCGCCTACTCGCTGCCCGGCGGCCAGGCCTTCGCCGACGCCTTCCACACCTTCGCCATCGACTGGAGCCCCGACGCGGTCACCTGGTCCGTGGACGGCAATGTCTACCAGCGGCGCACCCCCGCCGATCTGGGCGGCAGGCAGTGGGTGTTCAACAAGCCGTTCTTCCTGATCCTCAACCTCGCGGTGGGCGGCTACTGGCCGGGCGACCCGGACGGCTCGACCTCGTTCCCCCAGCAACTCGTCGTGGACGAGGTGAAGGTGACGACGAGCGACGGCTCCGGTGGCGGTGCGGCCGTCAGGGGGCTCGCGGGCAAGTGCGTCGATGTGGCGGGCGCGAGTTCCGCCAACGGCACGCCCGTTCAGCTCTACGACTGCAACAGCTCCGCCGCCCAGCAGTGGACCGTGGCCTCCGACGGCTCGATCCGGGCGTTGGGCAAGTGCCTGGACGTCACGGGCAACGGCACGGCGGACGGTTCGACCGTGCAGCTCTGGGACTGCGGGGGCGGGGCCAACCAACGCTGGGTGGTCAGCGCGGCCGGCGACATCGTGAATCCGCAGGCCAACAAGTGCCTGGACGTCACGGGCAACAACTCCGCCAACGGCACACGGCTCCAGATCTGGACGTGCTCGGGCGGAGCCAACCAGAAGTGGACCGTCGGCTGACCGGACGGAACAGCTGACCGACGCGAGAGCGCTGCCCGCCGATGCGGGAGCAGTACCCGCAGGTGCGGGCGTACGGCCGACTGACCAGGGGAGTCGGCCGCACGCCCGCACCTGCCTTGTCAGTCGGTCGCCTCGCAGTCGGTGTCCTGCAGCTGGATCGGCCGCGTGGCGTCCAGGCCGACGTACGCCGTGAAGGTCGCCGTGTCCTGACCCTGCTCGCCCCAGTGCGTGGTCACCGTGGCGTAGCCGACGCCCGCGGACTGGGCCGTGCTGACGGGGCCGATGTCGATGGACCGCGGCTCGTTCTGGGCGCAGAGCAGGATGTCGACGCCCTCGCTCTGCGCGACCTTCTCCTTCAGGTGCTCGGAGATGCCGTACTTCCGGGCGAAGTCGCCGGGCCCGTGGTCGCCGTAGAAGTCCCCGAGGAAGGTGTGGATCTCCTCGGCGGTGTAGCGGTCGTTCGGGTCCGCGGCGGGTGCGGCGGAGGCCGGAGCGGTGGAAGCGAGTCCGAGACCGAGGACGGCCGCGCAACCGAGGGCGAGGGCGACGCGCTTGGTCGGGCGCGTGACGGTCGTGCCGGTGCGGAACATGTGAGGTACCCCGTTTTTCCTTGCTGTGCCCATGAGTTGGGCTGGTCACAGGAGCAGACCCGCCGCCCCCGGCAGGCGTTGCGCTCTCCCCTTTCGCTGTTTCCGTTCCCGGACATTTACCGCACATTAGTCACGCACTGCGTCACGCACTCCGTCACGCGACCCGTTCGGCGTACGCCCCGTTCATCACGTGGCACGCCCGATCGCTCGGGCGTGCCACTCCCCTCCTGAGGTCACCCGCCGGGCGCGCGGCCGGTGGCTGTCAGCAGTTCATGGCCCAGGTGTGCGAGTCGCCGCGGTCGTTGGCCACGCCGTTGTAACCGACCTCCTGCCCGGGTGTGAGGCAGATCGTCATGTCGCCGCCCTGCCCGGAGTTCTCGTACACCCGGACGTGGTCCTTGATGCCGGGTCCTGAGATGCCGTGGTTGGCCCAGGAGGAGTCGGTGTCGGCGATCCAGCTCTCCCACCAGCCGTCGTCGCCCGACCAGTTGGCTCGCTGACCGCCGAAGTTCGCGTTCTCCCAGACGCAGAACTCTCCGCTCGGACAGCTCGCGGCGCCGGCGGGCGAGGCCAGGGCCAGACCGCCGCTCAGGGCGAGGACGGCCGCGGCGGCGGAGACGGCGAAGCGCTTGATGATCACGAAGGGGTACTGCCTTTCTCTCGGTTCTCCGGAACGGTCCGCTCGGCGTACAGATCCGCCGCGCGGTGCAGTGCGCGGGTGCGCAGCTGCCGATAGGTGGTCAACTGGTCGCGCCGCTCGGCGCGGACCTGGTCCAGCAGGGCGGGTTCCAGCCGGGCGCGCACCTCGTCGAGGCCGCTCTCGCGGTCGCAGCGCGCGGCGACGGCCGGGGCGGGCCGCTCGGGTCTGGGTCCGTGGTCCGGTGTGACGCAGTGGACCCAACGGCCGTGCGCCGCCCGGTGGTCGGGGTCGTCCTTCAGCCGCAGCCCGGCCTCGGCACGGAGGTTGTTCACGACGACCTGGGCGCGGAACCAGCGTCGCTCGTCCCCGTACAGCTCGCGCTGCGCGGCGGCGAGGCAGCCGTCGGTGTGCGCCCTGACGGTGTATCCGGTGGCGAGGGTGACGGAGAGCTCGGTACGGCCGCGGCCGAAGAGGGCACCTTGCAGTCGCCGATCCTCAGCGTCGTCCGTTCCGCCCTCCCGCCGTTCGCCGGCGGCTGGTTTCGAGGACAGCCCCCGCCCGGCCAGGCACCGTTCGACGAGAATCTGCTGAGCGGCCTTGATGAGGTCGTCCCGCTCCCGCTCGGTCCTGGGCAGCGCGGGCGTGTCCCGTCCCGCGCCGGTCGGCGTGGCGCACCCGCCCAGTGTCAGCAGCGCCAGTACGACCAGGGCGGCGGCGCCGAGGGCACGCAGCAGTCGCACGGCTCAGCCGACCTCGCAGCCCATCGTGGTGTCGGACACCCCGTCGAGCCGGGCGCCCCAGGGCCAGTTGTCGGCCAGGTCGTGCGCCCGGATCAGCCGGTAGTAGCAGGTGTCGCGGGCCCAGTCGATGGCGTACACGGCGGTGTTCGCGTCCGAGCGGAACGAGGCCGCCTTGTCGTGCAGGGACTCCGGTACGTCCGTATAGCCCGGTGGTGTGTAGCACCAGGACGTGCCGTGCTGTCCGGCCCAGGTCCAGAAGCACACGGAGCCCGCGGCGGGTGCCGTCGGCGCGGCCGTCGTGACGGGAGCGGAGCCCAGGACGGCGACGGCGGCGAGCAGGGCCGCGGGCAGGGCGAGGCGACGGAACATGACGACTCCAGTCGTACGAGGGAGGGATACGCGCAGGGCAACCTGACCGGATCGTGATCACGGTGACCGCCAAGATCAAAGTGCCCTCGTGGGAGCGGGCCCATGCACGACCACGCCCGCCTCCCGGTGCTTGCCGATGCGCGCGGGAGTGCCATCCGCGACGGCTCACCACGGCGCGAAAACCGCTGGTCCACGCGCTCCCCAGGGCATTCACCCGAACGGCGGACGCGAACCACAGCGCGCCCCCAAAGGGGCGCGGGGCTGTGACATATGCGGCTCCGCCGCGCGGGCGCGATCAACCCCCACCGGCCCGCGGTGCACCCACTTCCCTCGGCGGAGCCCTACCGCGGAGCCCTACCGAAGATGCCAGGTGAGCTTGTCTCCACCGACCCACCGCACCACCGCGGGGTCATCGGCGTCATGCACCGGAATCCCGTACGCCGCGGCGGCCATCAGGACGTCCGTGAAGCTCTTGGCCTCGCCGATGACAGCGCCGTCGATCTCCACGATGCGGAAGGGCGGATCGCCGGGCTGGACGCCCAGGACCGTGATCCGCGGGTGCGAGATGTGGGGGCTTGCGATTTCAGTCATGATCCCACCGGTTCCACACGCGTGCCGCCGATAAGCCTGCCCGGGCAGCACTGTCGGTCGTCGTGGCACTCGGCGGTGCCGGCCCGGCCGACGTCCGTACGAGGTCGCAGTTCATGGTGGCACAAGGCGGCCCTGTCGGCTGCCGTGCGGGCGGCGGCGGGCTGCGCCAGGCTGGAGGTATGGACCCGGCCGAGGCCCTGGACCGGATCGCGTTCCTGCTGGAGCGGTCCCTGGCCCCCACCTATCGCGTACAGGCGTTCCGCACGGCGGAGGGCGTCGTCACGGGGCTGCCCGCCGACGAGGTGGCCCGGCGGTCCGCCGAGGGGTCGCTGGAGTCGCTGAAGGGCATCGGGCCGAAGACCGCGCAGGTGGTGCGCGAGGCGCTGGCCGGACGGACGCCGGGCTATCTGGAGAAGCTGGAGCAGGAACAGGAGGCCGCGGGCCCTCTCGTCGAGGGCGGTGAGGAGCTGCGGGCGCTGCTGCGCGGCGACTGCCATCTGCACTCGGACTGGTCGGACGGCGGCAGCCCCATCGAGGACATGGGCCGTACGGCGGCGCGGCTCGGGCACGAGTGGGCGGTGCTCACCGACCACTCCCCACGGCTCACGGTGGCGCGCGGGCTGTCCCCCGAGCGGCTGCGGGAACAGCTCGCCCTCGTCGCGGAACTCAACGAGCGCTGGGCTCCCTTCCGGCTGCTCACCGGTATCGAGTGCGACATCCTCGACGACGGGTCCCTCGACCAGGAGCCCGAACTGCTGGACCGGCTCGATCTCGTCGTCGTGTCCGTGCACTCCAAACTGCGGATGAACGCGGCCGCGATGACTCGCCGGATGGTCGCCGCCGTACGCGATCCGCACTCGGACGTGCTGGGGCATTGCACGGGACGGCTGGTCACCGGGCGCGGGCGGCCCGAGTCCGAGTTCGACGCGGACGAGGTCTTCGCCGCCTGTGCCGAGACGGGCACGGCGGTCGAGATCAACAGCCGCCCGGAGCGGCTGGACCCACCGCGCCGGCTGCTGCGCCGGGCGGTCGAGGCGGGTGTGCTGTTCTCCGTGGACACCGACGCCCACGCGCCCGGGCAGCTCGACTGGCAGTTGTACGGATGCGCGCGGGCCGAGGAGTGCGGGGTGCCTCCGGAGCGCGTGGTCAATACCTGGACCGCGGAGGAGCTGCTGGCGTGGACGGGACGTCGTGAAACTCCGTCGTGACACACGTCACGGGAAACGCCGTGTGGACCTGGGAACACTCGCCGGTAGTTTCCCGTTAAATCGGCTGTGGGTGCGGATGGGACAGTGTCCCCGGGCCTCACCTTCCGCCCACAGGGAAGATCGTTCGGCTGAAGCCCTGTGGAGCATTCCGCCGAGAGGCGACCGCCATCCGTGGCCACCCACAGACGGCCCCGACCGTGATTCCCCCGTCCGGTCGGGGCCTTTCCCATGTCTTCGCGCGCTTCCCTTGCGCCACGCCGGGCCGAGCTTGACTTCGAGCGCGCTTCAATTCGTAGCGTCGGCCGTATGACCACTGCACAGCACAAGATCGGTTCGGGATTCGGCCCCAGGAGCACCGCGGACGACGTGCTCGACGGCATCGACCTCACGGGGAAGCTGGCGATCGTCACCGGCGGCTACTCGGGGCTCGGCCTGGCGACGACCCGCGCGCTCACCAAGGCCGGTGCCCGGGTCGTCGTCCCGGCGCGGCGCAGGTCGGTCGCCGAGGAGGCGGTCGCCGGGCTCGACGGTGTCGAGGTGGACGAGCTCGACCTCGGCGACCTGGACAGCGTCCGTGCCTTCGCCGAGAGGTTCCTCGCCTCGGACCGCACCGTCGACATCCTCATCGACAACGCCGGGATCATGGCCTGCCCGGAGACCCGCGTCGGACCGGGCTGGGAGGCCCAGTTCGCGACCAACCACCTGGGCCACTTCGCCCTCGTCAACCGGCTCTGGCCTGCGCTCGCCCCGGGGGGTGCCCGTGTCGTCTCCGTCTCCTCGGCCGGCCACCACTACTCCGACATCCGCTGGGACGACCCGCACTGGCGGCAGGGCTACGACAAGTGGCAGGCGTACGGACAGGCGAAGACCGCCAACGTCCTGTTCGCCGTACAGCTCGACGCCCTCGGCAAGGACTCCGGCGTACGGGCCTTCTCACTGCACCCGGGCGGCATCCTCACCCCGCTCCAGCGGCACCTCCCCAAGGAGGAGATGGTCGAGCGCGGCTGGATCGACGAGAACGGCACCCCGCTGAACCCGGCGGGCTTCAAGACCCCCGAACAGGGCGCGGCCACCCAGGTGTGGGCGGCGACCTCGCCCCAGTTGTCCGGCATGGGCGGCGTCTACTGCGAGGACTGCGACATCTCCGAGCCCGCCCCTGCCGACGGCGAGCGCATCGGCGTACGCGACTACGCCGTCGACCCGGCGTCCGCGGCCCGCCTGTGGACCCTCTCCGCGGAGCTCACCGGCGTGAACGCCTTCGCCTGAGCACCTGACCACGACCGCCTGGGCGGGCCGGTGAAGTCCGGTTCGCCGCGGCCCTCGTAAGGGGCGCGGGGCCGTGAACCCATGCGGCCACGCGGGCGCGACCGGCCACGGACGGCCCGCGCACGGCCCCGCGGACGTCGAACGGCCCGGCCGACGTATCGGCCCTGGCCGCCGACATCAGCCGAGGCATCGGCCCAGGCCGCGGACATCAATGGCTCTGCCGACGCGTCCGCTCAGGCCGGGGACTCCTCCGGCCCGGGGTGTTCCGGGTGCACCGTGCTCCTGGAGTGCTCGTCACCCCGCCGTCGCGTGCCCGCCTCATCGGTGTCGGGGACGTCCGTGTCCGGCTCCGGCGCCTCGTCGTCGGAGCCCTCTCGCCGCGAGGGGTCGGCGGGTGTGATGTCCCAGCGGTCCCCGCCCTCCTGGGCCTGCTGGTCCGGCATGTCCCGGGGGACGGGACCCGCGTCCTCGCCCGCCCTCTTCGTCCGGTCGTCGCTCACGCCGCGCTCCCCTCCTCGTCGGTACACTTCCCGGCCGGCCGGAACTCCTTGTCGTACGGAATTCGTCGTCGGAATTCCTCGTCGGACAGAATCCGCCGGACCTCCGCGTCGGCCCTGGTGCGGGTACCTGCCGACGCGACCGGTGAAACCCCCGGAAGGCGTCAATGCGGGGCGCGTTCCTCCATGGCCGCGCGCCAGGCCGGGAGCTGGTTGTCGCCCGGTTCGGGGCCCGGGCGTCGTCCGCCGTGTGCGAAGAAGTCGGCGAGCGGGAGGATCGCCGCGCCGACCGTGACCGCGTCGGGGCCGAGGGCGCCGAGCTCGATGGTGACCCGCTCGGCGGGATGACGGAGTGCGTACGAGACCGCGTGTTCTCGGACGGCGGGCAGGAAGCGGGAGCCGAGCTGGAGTCTGGCCCAGCCGCCGATGAGGATGCGCTCGGGCTGGAAGAGGTTGATCAGGTCGGAGAGGCCCGCGCCCAGGTACTCGGCCGTCTCCTCCAGGACGGCGAGCGCGATCGGGTCGGCCGCCACCGAGGCATCGGCCGGGTAGGCGGCGGCGAGCATCGCGGTGAGGGCGGTCTCCTCGTCGACCCGCCCCGGCGGCTGTCCGCCCGCCGCCTCCCAGCGCTCCAGGAGGGCTTCGGCGCCCGCGTAGGCCTCCAGGCAGCCGAGCGCGCCGCACCGGCAGCGGCGCCCCCGGACCCGTACGGTCAGATGCCCCCACTCCACGGCCCGGCCGCGCTCCACGTCGTCCGTGACGAGGCTGGCGCCGACGCCGGAGCCGAAGAGGACCACGACCGCGTTGTCCGCGCCGCGCCCGGCGCCGAACCACATCTCGGCCTGGCCGAGGGTCTTGGCGCCGTTGTCGGTGAAGTACGGGACGGAGTCCGGGAGCCCGCAGGCGGTGCGGAGCAGGGACTCCAGCGGGACGGCCGGCCAGCCGATGGTCTGCCCGTGCACCACGGCACCCTCGGCCGCAGTGCGCTCCACGATGCCGGGCACTCCGATGCCGACGCCCAGCAGCCGCTCGGGGGCGATCTCGGCGGCGGCGAGGACCTCCGCGATGCCGTCGCGGATGTGGCCGACGATGACGTCCACGTCGTAGCCCTGATGCTCCAAGGGCCGTTCCGTGCGGGCGAGTTCGGTGAGGGTGAGGTCGAAGAGCTCGACGCGCACGCGGGTCTCGCCGACGTCCACGCCGATCATGTGGCCGCTGGCGGGGGCGACCCGCAGCAGAGTGCGAGGACGGCCGCCGTCCGAATCGACGCTGCCCGCCTCCTCCACCAGACCGTCGCCGACGAGCTCGGCGACGACGTTGCTGATGGAACCGGAACTCAGTCCGGTGGCCGGGCCGAGCTCGAAGCGGCTCATCGGTCCTTCGAAGTAGAGCCGCCGCAGCACGGCTGTGCGATTGCCCCGCCGCAGGTCACGCACCGTGCGCCCGTTCCGCCCCGCCATGTGGTTCCTTCCCGCAGTCCCCCGACCTGCAAGATACCCCTGCGTCATCCCTTGACGCGAGTTTCTTCCGGGTCTTAACTCACGTTCTAAATTAAGCCGTGAGGGCGTTCGGGAAGTGAACGCGGCGCCCTTGCGCATCTCCCTCCGGGAAGGGACGCCAGACGTCATGCGCAGAACCCGAGCCGCGGCCGCGAGCGCGGTCACCGTCTCAATGCTGGCCGCCGTGACCGCCTGCGGCGGTGGCTCGTCGACGGACGGCGGGTCCAACGACTCGCCGAAGACGCTCACCTACTGGGCCTCCAACCAGGGTCCGAGCATCGAGGCCGACAAGAAGATCCTCACGCCCGAGCTGAAGAAGTTCGAGAAGGACACCGGCATCAAGGTCAAGCTGGAGGTCATCCCCTGGTCCGACCTCCTCAACCGCATTCTCGCCGCGACCACTTCGGGCCAGGGCCCGGACGTTCTCAACATCGGCAACACCTGGTCGGCCTCGCTCCAGGCGACGGGTGCCCTGCTGCCCTGGGACGCCAAGAACTTCGACAAGATCGGCGGCAAGGACCGGTTCGTCGAGTCGGCGCTCGGCTCGGCCGGGGCGACCGGCTCGGATCCGGCGGCGGTGCCGCTGTACTCGATGGCGTACGCGCTCTACTACAACAAGAAGATGTTCGCGGACGCCGGGATATCCGGACCGCCCGCCACCTGGGACGACCTGGTCGCCGACGGGAAGAAGATCTCCAAGGACGGCAAGTGGGCGCTGGCCGCCGAGGGTTCGAACCCGTCGGAGAACATCCACCACGTCTTCGTCCTCGGCAAGCAGCACGGCGCCGACTTCTTCGACGCCGACGGGAAGCCCGACTTCACCTCCGACGGGGCCGTCGCGGCGGTCAAGCAGTACGTCGATCTGATGGCCAAGGACAAGGTCGTCGCGCCCGGAAACGCCGAGTACGCGCAGAACCAGTCGCTGCAGGACTTCGCCAAGGACAAGACGGCGATGGTGCTGTGGCAGACCGCCGCGACCACGCTAGAGGCGCACGGCATGAGCGACGACGAGTGGGGTGTCGCACCGGTGCCGGTCCAGTCCGGCAGCCCGGGGGCGGACACCGCCGTCAACTCGATGGTGGCGGGCATCAACCTGGCCGTCTTCAAGAACACCGACAACATCGACGGTGCCCTGAAGTTCGTGAAGTTCATGACGAGCGACGCCGAACAGAAGACGCTCAACAAGACGTACGGGTCCATCCCCCCGGTCACGGCGGCACAGGAGGATCCCGCGTTCAACACGCCCGCGCTGAAGGTCATCAGGGACACGCTCGCCAAGAGCGCGGCCCCGCTGCCCCAGGTGCCCAACGAGTCGCAGTTCGAGACGGCGGTGGGCACGGCCGTGAAGGAGCTGTTCGCGGACGCGGCGGCCGGACGACCGGTCACGACCGCCTCGGTCAAGGAGAAGCTCTCCGAGGCTCAGCAGCAGATGCCGAAGAAGTGAGCGTTCGATGACCGTGACCGCTCAACCCGCGGTCGGGGAGGAGGCGTTGCCCGGCGCGACGGGGCCCACCCCGCGCCGCCGCACCGGGCGAGTACGCCGTATCGCCCTGCCGTACCTGCTCCTCCTGCCCGCCCTGCTGCTCGAACTCCTCGTCCATCTGGTGCCGATGGTCATCGGCATCGTGATGAGCTTCAAGGAGCTCACGCAGTTCTACATCCGCGACTGGGGCGCCGCGCCCTGGGCGGGGTTCGACAACTACAGCCTGTCCGTGGACTTCGACGCGCCCGTCGGCGAGGCGCTGCTCCACTCCTTCTTCGTGACCTGCGCCTTCACCGTGCTGTCCGTCGGCCTGTGCTGGCTGCTCGGCACGACAGCCGCGGTCTACATGCAGGAGACCTTCCGCGGCCGCGGCTTCCTCCGCGCGATCTTCCTCATCCCGTACGCGCTTCCGGTGTACGCGGCCGTCATCACCTGGGCGTTCATGTTCCAGCGCGACAACGGCCTGGTGAACCACGTGCTGCACGACCAACTGGGCCTCACCGACAGCCCGTCCTTCTGGCTGATCGGCGACAACAGCTTCGTCGCACTGCTCGTCGTGTCGGTGTGGAAGGGCTGGCCGTTCGCCTTCCTCATCGTGATGGCGGGCCTGCAGAACATCCCCAAGGAGCTGTACGAGGCTGCGGCGATCGACGGGGCCGGCATGGTCCAGCAGATCCGCCGCATCACGCTGCCCTCGCTGCGCCCGGTCAACCAGGTGCTCGTCCTGGTGCTCTTCCTGTGGACGTTCAACGACTTCAACACGCCGTACGTGCTGTTCGGCCAGGCGGCACCGGAGGCGGCGGACCTGATCTCGATCCACATCTACCAGTCCTCGTTCGTCACCTGGAACTTCGGGACGGGGTCGGCGATGTCCGTGATGCTGCTGCTGTTCCTGCTGGTCGTGACCGGCATCTACCTCGTCCTGACCTCGCGCGGACGGAGGGCCGCCGATGTCTAGCCAGTCGCTGTCCAAGCGGTCGGTGTCCAAGCGGTCGCTGTCGGCGCCACGGTCGCCGATGGCCGCGCCGCGGTCCTTCCTCTGGTCGCGCCGGATCTTCCTCACCCTGCTGACCGGCTTCGTCCTGCTGCCGGTGTACGTGATGCTGTCCAGCTCGCTGAAACCGCTGCAGGACGTGTCGGGAGAGTTCCGCTGGGTGCCGAGCGGGCTGACGATCCGCCCGTACATCGACATCTGGTCGACCGTTCCGCTGGCGAAGTACTTCGTCAACTCGCTCATCGTGGCGGGCGCGGCGACGGTCTTCTCGGTGGTGATCGCGATCTTCGCCGCGTACGGGGTGAGCCGCTACCGCTTCCGCGGGAAACGCCTGTTCACCGTCACCGTGCTGTCCACCCAGATGTTCCCCGGGATCCTCTTCCTGCTCCCGCTGTTCCTGATCTACGTGAACATCGGCAACGCCACCGGCATCGCGCTCTTCGGCTCGCGGATCGGCCTGATCCTCACCTATCTGACGTTCTCGCTGCCGTTCTCGATCTGGATGCTGATCGGCTACTTCGAGTCGGTGCCGCGGGACCTGGACGAGGCGGCGATGGTGGACGGCTGCGGACCGCTCGGCGCGCTCTTCCGGGTCGTCGTGCCCGCCGCGGTTCCCGGGATCGTCGCGGTCGCGGTGTACGCGTTCATGACCGCGTGGGGCGAAGTGCTGTTCGCGTCGGTGATGACCAACGACACCACCCGCACGCTCGCCGTCGGTCTCAAGGGCTATGCCACGCAGAACGACGTGTACTGGAACCAGGTCATGGCCGCCTCGCTCGTCGTGAGCGTCCCCGTGGTCGCCGGGTTCCTGCTGCTCCAGCGCTATCTGGTCGCCGGGCTCACCGCCGGAGCCGTGAAGTGACCGGCTCCTCCCCGCGCTCCAACTCCCCTTCCTCCGAAAGGACTTCTGTGAACATCGACCTCGCCGCGCTCCCCCAGGACTTCGTGTGGGGGACGGCCACGTCGGCGTACCAGATCGAGGGTGCCGTCGCCGAGGACGGCCGCTCGCCCTCCATCTGGGACACCTTCTCGCACACACCGGGAAAGGTGGACGGCGACGACCACGGGGACGTCGCCTGCGACCACTACCACCGGTGGCGCGAGGACATCGCCCTGATGAAGGAGCTGGGCACCACCGCGTACCGGCTGTCGGTCGCCTGGCCGCGCGTCGTGCCGGGCGGCGACGGCCCGGTGAACGCCAAGGGCCTCGACTTCTACGACTCCCTGGTCGACGGCCTGCTGGAGGCGGGCATCACACCGTCGGTGACCCTCTACCACTGGGACCTGCCGCAGGTGCTCCAGGACCGGGGCGGATGGCCCGAGCGCGACACTGCATACCACCTGGCGGCGTACGCGACGGCCGTCGCCGAGCGCCTCGGTGACCGGGTCAAGCACTGGACGACCCTCAACGAGCCGCTGTGCTCCGCGTGGATCGGGCATCTGGAGGGACGGATGGCTCCCGGCCTCACGGACCTCACTGCGGCCGTCCGCACCTCGTACCACCTGCTGCTCGGCCATGGCCTCGCCACCCAGGCGATCCGGGCCGCCGCTCCCGGCGCCGAGGTCGGCATCGTCAACAACCTCTCCAGCATCGAGCCCGCGACCGACCGCCCCGAGGACATCGCGGCGGCCCGGCGCCTGGACGGCCACACCAACCGCTGGTGGCTCGACCCGGTGCACGGCCGCGGCTTCCCGGCGGACATGCGCGAGGTGTACGGAGTCGAACTCCCCGAGCGGGCAGGCGACTTGGCGACCATCGCCCAGCCCCTGGACTGGCTGGGCCTCAACTACTACTTCCCGTCGGCCGTCGCCGACGACCCCGACGGGCCGGCTCCCTTCGCCCAGTCGGTCCGCCGGCCGGGCGTGCCGCGCACGGGCATGGACTGGGAGGTCGACGCGTCCGGCATCGAGAGCCTGCTGCTGCGCCTCACCGACGACTACGGCGCCCGGCGGCTGTACGTCACCGAGAACGGCTCCGCCTACCCGGACGTCGTCCGCGCCGACGGCACGGTCGACGACCCCGAGCGCACCCTGTACCTGGAACAGCATCTGGCGGCCTGCGCGTCGGCCGTCCGCAAGGGGGCTCCCCTCGCGGGCTACTTCGCCTGGTCGCTGCTGGACAACTTCGAGTGGGCGTACGGCTACGACAAGCGTTTCGGGCTCGTGCACGTCGACTACCGCACGCAGAGGCGCACGGTGAAGGGCAGTGGGAGACGGTACGCGGAGATCATCCGGGAGCACGGCGGGAGGGCGCGGAAGGCGGCCTGAGGCTCACCGGCCGAGTTCGTCCACGGCTCACCGGCCCCGAGTTCCGGGGCTCACTCGCTCTGTGTTCCGACGCTCACTGGCCGAGTTCGTCCAGGGCCGTGACGAGTTCCGGGGCGACGCGTTCCCTGACCCAGGCGACCTGCTCGTCCCCGGCGCCACGCGGGACGGTCTCGATGAGCATGATCAGGTAGAGATAGCTGCGGTAGAGGGCGAGGCGCTGACGGGCCGAGTGGGTGAACTCGGCTCGTCCGCCCGTTTCTTGATAACCCGTCAGGAAGTCGTGGTCCTTCCTGATGTCACCGAGGAGCGCCAGGGAGACGAAATCCGCGAGCGGGTCTCCCCAGAACATGCGCTCGCCGTCGATCAGTCCGCCGATCCTGGGCTCGCCGCCGCCTTCCGGGCGGTCGACCAGGATGTTCCCCTGCCACAGGTCGAAGTGCACCAGGCGAGGGTCCGTGACCTCGTCCAGGGCGTCGTACGCCGTCTTGGCCGTGCGGGCCACCTCGTCCACCGGGCGCGGCAGCCAGGCCTCGTACCGGCGGGCGTCGTCCAGGACGGCGTCGTAGATGGCGGTGAAGGCCGTACGCCAGTCGGCGGACAGGGGACCCAGAGCCCCGGACGGGTAGCCGAAGCCGGGGCCCGTCACCTGGTGGAGCCGGGCCACATGCCGCCCCAACTCCCGGCGCAACACGGCCTGTTCGGCGTCCGGGCAGGTGTTGTCCCAAGTGTCACCAGGACAGGCAGTCATCAGGAGATGGCAACCTTCGGAGGCGTCCAGGCCGACGTGCACGACTCGCGGCGCGGGTACGTCGACCGTGGCGGCGGCGCGGTAGAACTCCGCCTCCGAGACGAGGAGTTCGCGCTCGTGGCGCATGCCGGGGACGGTCGGCGGGGGCGGGATCTTCAGCATGTACCGGCTGCCGTCGGTGAGGCGGAGTTCCTCGACGGTGTTGTACGTCCCGCCGCTCATCGGACGGCAGCCGACGAGGCTGCCGGGCGGAAACCCCGCCGCCTCCAGGATCCGCCCGGCCCGCTCCTCCGACATTCCGCCCCACCCCGTTCTCGCCGTTGCACCGCTCGTCCATGTGCCGCTCGGTGTTGCGCTGCCCGGTCGGCGATCCGCCGCCGCGCGGCTCACCCGGCCGCATAGACGTCCTCCACATAGCGGCCCGCCGCGATCAGCTCGTCGAGCCACCGCTCACAGGCCGCGTCGTCGGCGTCCTGCGTACGGTCCCGGTACAGGGTACGGAAGGCGTCGCGCACCCCGGGTGCCATCCGTGAACCGTCGCCGCAGACATAGACACGGGCACCGGAATTCAGCAGGTCCCACACCTCGTCCGCCTCGGCGGCGATCCGGTGCTGGACGAAGGTCATGCCGTCGACGGGGGCCGCGCTGAAAGCAGGACGCAGGGAGACGGCTCCGGCTGCCTCGGCGGCGCGGAGTTCCTCGGCGTGCAGGAAGTCGGCGTCCGGGGCGTCACAGCCGAAGTAGCAGAGAGCGGGGGCCAGTTGGGTGTCCGCTGCGGCGCGGTCCGCGATGGCTCCGCGGAAGGGGGCGAGACCCGTCCCCGCGGCCACCATGACGACCGGCGCCGACTGGTCGACACGGAAGGCCTCCCGGCACGGCTGGACGCGGGCCAGCACGGTGTCGCCCGGCTTGACCGCGCTCAGATGGCCGGAGCCGGTTCCCGTGTAGACGCCGTTCCCCGAGCGGGCCGGCGCCTCCAGCAGCGAGACCATCAGGTCGGCGTGAGAGGGGGCGGTGGCGGGCGAGGACGAGATCGAGTAGGTACGAGGGCGCAGTGGCGTGAGGATCTCTTCGAGCAGCAGCGGCCAGCCCAGTGCGCCACGCAGCGCGGGGTACGCCTCGACGAGCTCGATCAGGGTCCGCTGATCGGAGGCCTGGAGGTTGGCGAGGGCGGCCCGTTCGGGCGGGCACGGGTTGGCGGCGGCGAGTACCGCCAACCGGTCGGCGGTGGGGCGCTCCTGCAACTCCACGTGATGGGACAGCAGTTGACGTACAGTCAACGGCCGGTCCACGGCGATTCCGTCGCGGCGCGGGCGGCTCGCCCTGATGTCGAGCACGGTGTCGAGGTCCACGCCGAGAGCGGCCGCTGCCCGCTCGACGAGTTCCGGAGCGTTGACGGGCAGCACGGTGAGGTGGTCGCCCGTGCGGTAGGCCGTTCCGTCGGGCAGCGCCAGCCGCACAAAGCGCTTCGTCCGCGGATGCCCGGGGGCAGTGAGGTCGTAGGCCTCGGTGACCGTCATGGGGACGAGATCGTGCCGGGCGGCGACCGCGTCGAGGGGGCCGCCGGTCAGCGTACGGACCTCGTAGGCCGCCGCCGTGTCGTCCGGTGCGGTGTCGTCCGTGGCCTCCGGGTCGCCGTACTTCTCCAACAGGGCCGTGCGCAGCTCGGCGGTGAAGCCGCGGACGGTTCCGCCGAGGTCGCCCGAGGCGTCGGCGGCCGCGCGGTCCAGGAGCCGGGTGCCGCCCAGTTCGGCCAGCCGGTCGTCGATGCGGGTCGGGAAGTGCTGGTAGGTGGCGGCCCAGTTGCGGTCGCCGACACCCAGGACGGCGTACGTCAGGTCCGGCGCGGCCGGAGCCTCGTCGAGCCAGGCTGCGAAAGCGGTGGCGTCGTCGGTGGGCCGGCCGTTGTAGGAGGCCGCGGTGATGACGACGGGGCGGTCGGTGGGCAGCCCGTCGGCGTACGCGTCCAGCGCCACCACCTCGGTCTCGCACCCCAATGCGGCTGCCTCGTCGGCCAGTTGGGCGGCGAACTCGCGACAGGTCCCGTAGTTGCTGCCGTACAGGAAGAGCGCCCGGGTGCCGGGGCGTCCCCGGGCGGGCAGCGTCTTCTCGTCGGCCACGGTGGCCTGTTGCCGTGCGGCGCCCGGGAGTTGGGCGTGCTCCCGGTCGGCCGTCGTGCGCGGAGTGAGCGTGAGAGTGAAGCCGTCGGGCTTCAGCGTCAGCGTCTCCTTCACCGTGAGCCGGTAGTCGGCGTGGTCGTGCAACCGGTAGCGGTGGACGATCATCGCCAGCAGCATGGTCGCCTCGTGGAGCGCGAACTGCCGCCCGATACAGGCGCGTTCACCGGTGCCGAACGGCTTGAACGCGTGCGTGGAGCGCGCGGCCTCCGCCTCCGGTGTGAAGCGCGAGGGGTCGAACAGCTCGGTGTTGTCGCCCCACACCGGTTGCCGGTGCAGCATCGGAGCGAGCACCATGACGCCCTGCCCGGCGCTCAGCGGGATCCGCCCGCCGAGCAGCGTGTCCTGACGTGCGTGCCGGCCGAACACTGCGGCCGTCGGCCACAGCCGCAGCGCCTCGTTGAGCACCTGCCGGGTGTACGCGAGCTGCCCGACCTCGTCGAACGTCGGCTCGGGGTCGGCCGTGTCGCCCCACAGCGCGTCCACCTCGCGCTGCACCAGGTGCAGCACGGCGGGGTGCTTGGCGAGGCAGTGGAGGGCGAACGACATGGCGCCGGACGTGGTCTCGTGGCCGGCGATCAGGAAGGTGATCACCTGGTTGCGGATGTTGGCGGTGTCGAGTTTGGTGCCGTCGACGGGGTGCTCGGCCGAGAGCATGAGGCCGAGCAGGTCCTCTGCAGTGCCCTCTCCTTCGGAGACCCGGGCCTCGATCACGTCGTCGACCACCTGCGCCAGGTAGTCGGAGTCGCCCCGGAAGGCCGCGTCCGCCTCGGAGTGGTCCTGGCCGGGGAGGCGGCTCAGCCTGGTCATGCTCCACTCCAGGCACCGGACCATGGCCTCGACGAACGGATGCGGCTCGTCCCGCTCGAAGGACCCGAAGTCGTAGCCGAACCCGGCAAGGCCGATGGTGTCGAGCGTCATCCGCGTCATGTCGTCGGGAACGTTCACCGGAGCACCGTCGCGGACCCCGCGGTCCCACGAGTCGATCAGCCTGCGTGCCACCTTCAGCATCACCGGGTGATACGTCCGCATCGACCCGAGCGCGAAGGCCGGCATGAGGATGTCGTGCGCCTTGGCCCAGTTCGGCTCGTCGTTGTACGCCGTGAAGAGCCCGTCCGCGGCGAACTCCCGCACGTTCTCCAGAGCGGGCCCGACGTGCTTGGCGAACCGCGTCTCGTCGGCGAGGTCGGCCACCAGTTCAAGGTCACTCACGAACAGGGTGTCCCGCCCGTGCAGCCGCCGCACGAGCACCGGACCGTGGGCCCGGCTCAACTCCATGACCTGCTGCAGTGGGGTGCGGCCCGGTCCAACGGCGGAGATATCGACGACAGGAACACCATCAAGGGTCCCGACGACCTGCGGAAGCGACACGGTGGGGGTCATGACGCGACAACTGCCTTTCGTGGTACGGAAGTCCCGGCCGTCCCAGCTTCAACCAGCCCCCGGAACGTCCCACACCACGGGACTACACAATCGTGTAGCACTTTCCACCCGGTACCCCTTGCAACACCGCTCGCCCCTTCCCGCCCCTTTAGGGGCGCGGGGAACTGCGCGACCAACCCAATCCGACCCGCACCCGAATCACAACGCCCAGCCGTCTCCCCCGCCGAACAAGCGGAGCGCATAGGCTCCGCCACATGGAACAGAGCGAGATCATCCTGCGAGCCATCGGCGTCCTGACCGAGACCCAGGAGATGGTGCGCAGGCTCAACGAGGACGTCGAGGTCGACATAGACGCCGGAGAGGCACAGCTCGGCAGGCTGGTGACCGAGGTGTTCCCCGCGGTCGAGGTCCCCGGCGACGCGACCCCGGCAGAGGCGGGTCAGGCCGTCATCGACGCCCTGATGCCCGCGGCGATCTCCC
Organism: Streptomyces sp. ActVer; assembly: GCF_027270795.1. NCBI lineage: Bacteria > Bacillati > Actinomycetota > Actinomycetes > Kitasatosporales > Streptomycetaceae > Streptomyces > Streptomyces sp. ActVer. Next base: position 18,691 of record NZ_JAPWHT010000039.1, on the reverse strand, counting down.
TGGTCGGCGCCTTCGCCTTCCTGTTCTCGGAACTCGCCGAGGTCCACGACACGGGCCGGACCGAGATCAAGAGCACCGAACTCCTGCGCACCCTCGCGCTGCGCCTGTCCAACTCGGCCACGCACACGGACGACGACAGCGACGACGACGCCTGACCATGCCCGACGTACCTCCCGAGTCCGCGGTGGTCTGGCGCAACCGGGCCATGACCCTCTTCGACCGCATCCCCATGCCCATCGCGGTGTGCGACGTCTACGGGACGATCGTCCTGGCCAACCCGGCGATGGCGGCGGAACGGGGTGCGACTCCGGGCGGCCTCCGCGGCCGGGACGTACTGGATCTGTTCCAGCCCCAGCAGGCGACACAGGTGGAGCGCATCGCCGAGGCGCTGCGTCTGCGCCACCGGTCGCGCTACCAGATCTCGGTCCGCTGGCGGACTTCCGGCGGCACCGAGCGGTACGGGGAGCTGACCGCCGACCCGGTCAGCGACACCGTCGACGCGACCACCAATCTGCTCGTCCTGCTACGGGTGCTCGGCGAACACGAACCGCAGACGCCGACGCCGGCTCCCGCCGAGCCGCCGGCCACCGCGGCCGAGGCCCACATCCTGGCCCTGCTCGCCGGCGGTGCGACCACCGCGCACGCCGCCCGCGAGACCGGCCTCACCGTGGACGGCGTCAACTACCACCTGCGCCGCCTGACCCGCCGCTGGAACGCGGCCAACCGCACGGAACTCGTCGCCCGCGCCTACGCCCTGGGCGTGCTCACCCCCGGCACCTGGCCGCCGTCCGCCACTCCACCCGACCAGCGAGCCGCCCGGCCCGCCGACTCGCTCGTCGAGCCGGTTCGTCCGGCGGGCGCCCCGAACCTGGCCAGGCAGTGCCACACCTTCTTCAGGTCCTGCGGGTCGTGACGCCCGGTGCGGGAGGCGTCGCCGATGATCCGAGGGTCCAGGTGCCCGTCCTCGGCGATCCGCGCCCCCAGCTCGACGTACCGCGGACCGCGGAAGTCCGGGTGGCGGCGCAACTCCTCGACGGAGAGCCGGTACCCGGGGTGCCATTCGACCGGGCAGGGCAGCCGCCGGGCCGCGGCCTCGACAGGGGTGCCGCGGTAGCAGTCGTCCAGGACCAGCGCCTCCGTGTCACGGTCCAGGGCGACCCGTCCGTGCACCTGCGCCTCGATGTAGTCGTCGAGGGCGTCCCGGTCGTCCGCCTCGGCCAGGCCGATGAGGGACATCCCGTCGGCGACCCCGAACGCCGTCGGATCGACGGAGCTGTCCGGATAGCAGAACGTGGCGCGCCACAGCGCGCCCGAGACCAGCCGGAAGTGGGCGGAACCGAATCTCGGTGCGGCGCCGACCACTTGGTGCCGGAAGTTCAGCGCGCCGTACACCGGCCGCTCGTGCGGGGCCGCCGCGTCGTACGCCCCGCCGAACATCCGGCTCTCCCAGCGCCATCGGTCGCCGCCCGGACGCGCCGTCAGCCCGCCGTTGCCGGTGCCCGTGACGAACTGCGAGTGGTACGTGCCGTCCTCGGCCAGCGCCTCCAGGATCGGGCGCCCGCGCACCAGGCGGTCCGGGTGCAGATTCAGGGTCAGCCGGAGCGCCGGGTCGAGGGCGGGCCCGGACGACAGCCCCGCGACATGGCGCAGGGCCCGCGCCCGCGGTGAGTCGGTGGCCCCGAAATTCACTGGATCTCCCTCGACTCGGCTACTTACCCTAGGCCAGAACCTAGTCTCCCTAGGTTTGGACATCGCCGGTCACGATTCGCCAGGAGAACCCTTCACGATGAGACCACTCACCGAGCAGGACATCCGCAACTCATTTGTCAACTGCTCCAAGGGCGAGGCCGAACGGCTGTCGATACCGCGCGATCTGGCCGAACGGCCGTGGGACGATCTGGACTTCCTGGGCTGGCGGGATCCCGGAGCACCCGACCGCAGTTACCTGGTGACCGAGCGGGCCGGCCGGCTCGCCGGTGTGACCCTGCGTTTCCCCTCCCGGCAACGGGGCTTCCTGCACCGCAGCATGTGCTCGGTCTGCCTGACGACCCACCCGGGCAACAGCGTCTCCCTGATGACGGCACGCAAGGCGGGCGCGGCCGGCCGCGAGGGCAACTCGGTCGGCATCTACATGTGCGCCGACCTCGCGTGTTCCCTGTACGTACGCGGCAAGAAGCAGCTCGACTCCGGGTCCCGCATCGAGGAGAGCCTCACCCTGGAGCAGCAGATCGCCCGCGCGACCGGCCATCTGTCGGCCTTCCTGGACCGGCTGTACGCCTGACGGACCGCGCCGCCTGGCCGTAACGGCCGTGGTCAACGCGTTCCCGGCCGTGTCAGACTGGCCGTTCGGCCTGTGCCTCCTTGCCGTCGTCTCGGGTGAGCTGCGCCGTCTGGACGAGTTCGGTGCGGCTGTGGAACGGGAAGTGCCCAAGGATGCGAGATGTACGTGAGGCGTGGGCCGCGGGCAGTGCCCGGGTCGCGAAGTGGCGCCAGGAGCCGGTGATCGTCCAGACGGTCCGCTCGGCGGCGGCCGCGACGATCGCGTACGTGGTGGCGCTGCGGTTCAGTCCGGAGGCAGCCCCTCTCACCGCACCCCTGACGGCGCTCCTCGTCGTCCAGGTGACGCTCTACGCCACCCTCACGACCGGCATACGGCGGGTCAACTCCGTGGTGGCGGGCGTCCTCGTCGCCATCGTCTTCAGCGCGCTCGTGGGGCTGACCTGGTGGAGTCTGGGGCTGCTCATCCTCGCCTCGCTGGCCGTCGGGCATCTGGTGCGGGTCAGCGAGTTCGTGCCCGAGGTGGCGATCAGCGCCATGCTCGTCCTCGGCGTCACCCGGGTCGGCGACACGGCCTGGGCGCGGATCCTGGAGACGCTGATCGGCGCTCTGGTGGGATTCGGCTGCAATCTGCTGTTCGCTCCCCCGGTGTGGGTCGGCGCGGCGGGCGAGTCCATCGAGGATCTGGCGCGCCGGATGCGGCAGTTGCTGCTGCGCGTCGGCGAGGAGGCCGCCGGCCGCACTCCGGTGGCGGTCGCGGCGGCGCGGCTCCACGAGGCACGGGAGCTCGACCACGACATCGTCGAGGTGGACGCGGCCCTCAAACAGGCCGAGGACAGCCTGCGGCTCAATCCGCGTGTACGGGAGGGACTGCTGCACCGGGTCGTGCTGCGCACCGGCCTCGACACCCTGGAGATCTGCACGGTGGTGCTGCGGGTCCTCGCGCGCACCCTCACGGACCTCGCCAAGGAGCGGGCGCCCGAGCCGTTGTTCGAGGCGGAGATCGGGGCGACCCTGGAGCAGTTGCTCGCCGAGGTCGGTGACGCCGTGGTCAGTTTCGCCGTCCTCGTCACCACCGATGTCAGTCACAGCGCGGAGTCGGCGGAGTCCCGGCTCGCCTCCGAGCTCGTCGCCGCGACCGCCACCCGCGACAAGCTGGGCCAGCTCCTGCTGGAGGAGGTCCAGCGGGACGCCCGGCAGTGGCAGTTGCACGGCGCCGTCCTCACCGAGGTCACCCGGATACTCGACGAACTCGACATGGAGCACCGCTCGCGCCGGCTCCTGGAGGAGCTGGACCGCTGTACGCAGGAACAGCGCGAGCGCATGCCCCGCCTGGACCGCCTCCGCCGACGGCTGCGCGCCGCACGGCGGAACCGTACCGCCCCCTCACGTCGTACTACGTGACGTGCCGGTCGCCATGTGCGTACGTCCCTCACGACGAGGGACGTACGCACACGGCGATCGCGGAACGACATGTCCACATGACGACAAAGGGAGTTACGGATGGCCGACGGCACGGTGCGGATCGACGGGAACTCACTGCGACTGGCGGGCGGTGTGCAGGTCCGGTTCATCCGTACCCTGCGCCTGCCCGAGACGGGCACGCATCCCCTGCCCCCGAGGCTCGGCGAGTTCCCGCTGCGGCGCGTGGAGGACTACCCGGAGACGGTGCCCGCGGAGTGGCTGGCGCGGGGCGGGGTGATGCTGCCGGTGTATCTGCGCGAGGCGATGTGGCTGAGCTTCGGCGGTACGTCGGAACCGGCCGCTCTCCAGGTGGGCGTCGGCAAGGTGTGCGCGGTCTCCGGCAAGCCGTGGAGCCCCCGGCCCGCGCGGAATCCGCAGAACTACGTGGTCCTGCCCCGTCAGCCGTGGCTCGACGGCATCAACTCCGGGAAGGGCACGGTCCGTCAGTTCGTGGCGGTCCCGCTCGGTCTCGGTGCCACGATCGAGGGCCAGGTCACCGGCGAGGAGGTGTGGGGCGGCGTACAGCTGCAGTCGTTCCCGCTGAACGACACCGCACTGCGCGCCTGGCGTGAGGAGCAGCGCCGGCTGGCGGAGGCGGCTGAGCAGCGCCGCAGGAGCGCCGAGGCGGCCGGCTACGGCGCGGCGATGCCCATGGCGCCCGGTTCCGCGCCCCAGTGGGGCGCTCCCGCTCCGGCTCCGGCTCCGGCGTCGGCGGGCAGTGCGCCCCGCGCCGCGGCGGCGATGGGTCTCGGCGTCGGCGGTTCGATGCGCCAGGAGGTCTACAAGGACGACCGTCCGCTGTCGGACTGGGCGACCACGGCGGCCGGCCGTGTCTTCGTCCACCTCGTGACGCCGCCCGAGTGGCGCCGCATCACGGGTGAGGCGCCCCCGCCGTCGCCCGTCGACCGCGCGGCCTACACCAGGGCCGGACTGCCCTGGTTCGACTACTACGACCAGGACGCCGCGGACCTCGATCCCACGGACGCGCTCGGCGAGGTCAAGCCGGTCGGCGACTGGCTCGGCGACGACCACACGCCGTGGCAACCGCCGTCGCCCCAGCAGGTCAAGCCGCTGGGAGACGCACCGGGCAAGCCCGTCGTGGACGGCGAGTGGTGAATGCGGCTCCGGCCCGCGGCCGGAGTGTTCACCTCACCCGTCGCCCTCCGTGCGCTGCCGCTGCAGCGCACGCGGGCAGCTCGCGCTGCTCGCCTGTGTGAGCAGGACGTGCATGCGCTCGGTGAGCTGCCCGACGTTGTCGGCGGGCCGGTGGAAGGGCAGTCGTACGTCGCCGTGGCCGCGTGCCCGCTCGATGCGCAGCGTCAGTCCGTGCCGGTCGACGGCGAGCGGCTGTACGCGCACGGCGCCGTGCAGGCTGTCCGGTTCGACGAGGCGGGTCAGCCGCTCGACCGCGTCCGGGTGGGCGTCGGCGAGGTGCGTCAGCAACTGCGCCTCCGCGAGGGCCAGCGGGTCGGGTTCGGCGATGACGAACTCGTCGAGGTCCACGACGACCGCCCCGCCGGGCTCGCGGAGCACGGCGCGCGTGGTGTGGAACGCCAAGTGTCCTTCCTCCGGCGCGAACCAGCCGGCCATCCAGAGCCTGGCGCGGATGCGGTTCCGTACGGGGACGGGCGCCACATCGGCGAACTCGAGGACGGCGGACGGCTCTCCGCGCGGCGCGCAGATCGCGGTCGCGGTCGCGGTCGCGGCGAGCGTACTGTCGTCCGGCAGGTGCAGCAGCACCCGGCCGTCCTCGGCGACGGTGTGCACGCCGATGAACTCCTCCCGACCGCCCTCCGCGGTCACCGCGCAGGACCATGCCGCGGCGAGCACCGAGCGGGCACGCTGTGCCGTGGCCGGCGCGGCCGTCCAGCTGTGACGGTCACCCATCCCAATCCTCCCTTAGGTAAGCCTTGCCTAACCTATCGAAGATCGGGGTGTACGCCAACCACGCGGCACCGTCGTCACACCTTGGTGACGGGGAATTCACGGAGTGATGGCACCCAACAGCGCCCGTGCGCACAGGTCGCGCACCTGATCCCGGGACAGACCGGGCTCCTTGAGCCACTCCAGACAGGCCGCCGCCATGAAGGCCAGCCAGCCCCGCACGGCGATCCGCAGCGTCGGCAGGTCCTCCTCGGTCCAGGCGGTCTCCGGGTCCGCCGCGAGCGCCTCCAGGATCTGCCGCTGCTGCGCGGCGAGCGTCTCGCGGTACACCCTGCGCACGGCCTGGTCCCCCGCCGCCTCGGCGCGATGGAAGGCGCGGAAGCCGTGGGCGTGTGCCTGGACGTACTCCAGGAAGGTGTCGAGTCCGGCGTCGATCTGTTCGCGCACCGGCACGCCGGGCACGGCGGCGGTGACCCGCAGCATCCGCCTGCTCTCGCGCTCCACCACGGCCGCGAAGAAGTCCCGCTTGGTCGGGAAGTAGTGGTACAGCAAACCTCGTGAGACGCCCGCGAGTTCGGCGACCTGCTCGATCCACACGTCCTCGTACGGGCTCTCCGAGAACAGCCGCGCCCCGACCGAGAGCAACTGCTCACGGCGCTCCTCGGTACTGAGCCGACGGCGTGTGCGCTCCCCCTCGTTGGCGGCCATGTCCGCACCTTACTTGACGTCGGTTCAACAGCGGGATCACACTGACAGTCGCTGTTGAATCCGCGTACAACAAGCCCAACCGGCAGTCGGCACAAGGGAGATGGCGTGATGGCGGGGACGACGAGGAGCACGCTGCCGAAGGGGTTCCGCAGTGCCGAGCTGGGCTGGCCCGAGCTGCGCCGCATCCCGCGTCCGCCGCACCGCGTGCCGTTGGTCGGTGACGTCGTCGGCGTCAACCTCCGCACCCCGTTGCAGGATTCGCTGCGCGTCGGGCGACAGCTCGGTCCGATCTTCCGGCGCAAGGGGTTCGGCAAGGAGATCGTCTTCGTGTGGGGTGCGAAGCTCTCGGGCGAGATGGCGGACGAGTCGCGGTTCGCCAAGCACGTGGGGCTGGGGGTCGCCAACCTGCGGCCGGTCGCCGGGGACGGCCTGTTCACGGCGTACAACCACGAGCCCAACTGGCAGTTGGCGCACGACGTGCTGTCGCCCGGCTTCAGCCGCGACGCGATGGAGAGCTACCACGCGATGATGCTGGAGGTGACGGGCCGGCTGACGGACCGCTGGGACGATGAGCGGGCGGCGGGCCGGGCCGTCGACGTGCCCGGCGACATGACCAAGCTGACGCTGGAGACGATCGCCCGCACCGGCTTCGGCCACGACTTCGGTTCGTTCGAGCGCACCCGGCCGCACCCCTTCGTCACGGCCATGGTGGGCGCCCTGATGTACGCGCAGCGGCTCAACGTCGTGCCCGTGCCGCTGGCCCCGGTGCTGATGCGCTCCGCCACCCGCCGCAACGACGCCGACGTGGCGTACCTCAACCGCACGGTCGACGACGTGGTCGAGGCCCGTATCAACGGGCCTGCCGGGGAAGGCGACCTGCTGGACCGGATGCTGGACACGGCCCATCCGGAGACGGGCGAGCGCCTCACGCCGGAGAACATCCGCCGCCAGGTCATCACCTTCCTGATCGCGGGCCACGAGACGACGTCCGGCGCGCTCTCCTTCGCCCTGCACTACCTCGCGCAGCACCCCGACATCGCCGCCCGCGCCCGCGCGGAGGTCGACCGCGTCTGGGGCGACACACCCGAACCGGCCTACGAGCAGGTCGCCAGGCTCCGGTACGTACGGCGTGTGCTCGACGAGTCGCTGCGCCTGTGGCCGACGGCGCCCGCGTACGCCCGTGAGGCCAAGGAGGACACGGTCCTCGGCGGTGTCCATCCGATGCGCCGGGGCGCGTGGGCCCTGGTCCTGATCCCGCTGCTGCACCGCGACCCCCAGGTGTGGGGCGCGGACGCGGAGGGCTTCGATCCCGACCGGTTCGAGCCGGGTGCCGTACGGGCCCGGCCCGCGCACACGTTCAAGCCGTTCGGGACCGGTGCGCGGGCGTGCATCGGGCGGCAGTTCGCGCTGCACGAGGCGACGCTGGTGCTGGGGCTGCTGCTGCGCCGCTACGAGCTGCGGCCGGACCCGGCGTACCGGCTGCGGGTGGCCGAGCGGCTCACGCTGATGCCGGAGGGGCTGACGCTGCACCTCGACCGCCGCTCCCCCGCGGCTCCCGCGCAGCCGGAGGTCCCGGCGGTGTCGGACACGTCCTCGGCCTCACGGTGTCCAGTGACCGGGGCGGGTGACTGACGCCGGGAGTCTGGTGCCGGGGCCGCCCTTCGCGGCGTTGACCTGCGGCTGGGTGAGGAAGAGCGCCTCGGTCAGGTCGGCGTCCGTGAGATCGGTGTCGCGCAGGTCGGCACCGATCAGGTCCGCGCTCCGCAGATCGGCGCCCGTCAGGTCGGCGGCGATGAGGTAGGCGCCACGGAGGTCGGCGCCCCTCAGATCGGCGCCCTTGAGGCGGGCGCCCATGAGGTCGGCGCCCCGGCGCTCCTTCTTCCTGCCCCGGCCGAGGCCGGCACGCGCCAGCTCACTGGCGCGCAGCAACAGGACGTTGACGTCCTGGCGGACCGGCGACACGTCCAGCCCGGCGAGCTCTTCCGGGGCCCGGCGGGTGAGCGCCTCGGCCCTGTCGAGCTCGCGGCGCAGTTCGGGGTGGATCGGGCGGGCCGCGGGCAGCTCCAACGCCTCGGTGAGATACCGGAGAAGCTCGTGGAGCTGTCGCACGACCGGGAACACGTCGAACATGAGCCGGGCCCGCTCCCCCGAGCCCGAGCGCCAGTCCGCGCCTTCGAAGGTGACCTGCGAGACCTTCTGGCCCGCGCCGAAGCAGTCGTAGACCGTGCAGCCGTTGAAGCCACGCTGCCGCAACTCCGTGTGGATGCCGCAGCGGTTGTCCGTCCGGAGGTTCCGGCAGGGGCTTCCGGCGGCCTTGTCGATCGCGAAGTCCGCCGAGGCGGAGAAGGGCAGCGCCACACAGCACAGCCCGAAGCACTGGGCGCAGTCCGCCTTCAGTTCGGTGGGGGCGGGTGCTGCGGTGCCGGTTTCGTCTTGCATGTCCCCCACCCTACGCAGCGCGCCCCTCCACCGATCACCGGCGTCCGGGAGACCGTTCGGCCTCCCGGACATCCAACTCCCTTGCGGGCAACGAACTCACCGATGAGTTTTGGGCGCCGGAGGCGTCTCTAATACAGCTGAAAACAAACTCCGCTATCACGGAGGAAAGAGCCCCTTCACAGACCCCGGAGAGACGTCATGTGCACCCACTGGCCCTCGTGCCCCACCGCCGACAGCCCCGACCACCACGACGCGGTCGTCGTGTCCGCCCATCCGGAACAGGGCTGGAACCTGCTGTGCAACGGCACCATCGTCTTCGACGACACCGGCGAACTCCTGCCGGACGGACGCATCGTGGGCCCGCTGCGCACGATGCGCGAGCCGGTCGCCGCCTGAGCCCGAAAGGGCCTCACGCCAGTACTCCTCCGAACTCCAGGCTCGCGAGCCGCTCCGGGTCCGACAGGATGTCCGTGGCGACGATCCTCCCGTCCACGATCGTGAGCGCGGTGACCGACATCGGCTGCCCGTCGGGCGCCGTCACGACCCCCACCGCGCCGTTGATGAGCGCGGGCCTGGCGTACTCGGCGAACTGCCGGAACAGCAGTGCCTGTTCGGCCACCGCCTTGGCACCGCGGACCAGCTTCGACACCGCCGCTCCGCCGACCAGGGCGCCCGAGTCGGCACGCAGCACGACGTCCGGGTGGAGCACCGCGACTGGGGGTCCCCCCCCAGCTCCTTCAGAGCCTGGGGGAGCCTCGAAGTCGCCGCCGCGCGAGGCGGCGAGGAACGCGTCGAGCACCGTCCGCTGCCTCGACAGGTCGGGATCGGGCACCGGGGCCGCCCCCTGCACCCGCCGCCGGCCGCGGCTGGCGAGCTGACGCGTGGCGGCCGGACTGCGGTCCACGATCGGCGCGATGTCGTCGAACGGCACCGCGAACATGTCGTGCAGGACGAAACGCGAGGCGCTCGGCGGGGTCGAGGGTCTCCAGGACGATGAGCAGGGCGATCCCGACGGAGTCCGCCCGCACCACCTCTTCCTCGGGGTCGAGCCGGTCGATCCGATCGATCCGATCGATCCGGTCGATCACCGGGTCCGGGACGTGGGTGTCGAGGGACTCCTCGCGCCGTGAGGTCCGCGAGCGCAGCATGTCCAGGCAGATCCGGCCGACCACCGTCGTCAGCCAGGCCGCCAGACTGTTCACCTGCGAGGTGTCCGAGCGGCTCAGCCTGAGCCACGTCTCCTGGACGGCGTCGTCGGCCTCGCTGAGCGAGCCGAGCATCCTGTAGGCCACGGACCGGAGCCGGCCGCGATGGGTCTCGAAGGCCAGGGCCAGATCTTCGCTCATGGCCGACTCTGTCTGTCGCCCTCACTCATCGGCTGAAGAGTTCGAAGGCGACCGCGGGTTTCCCGCCGAAGCGTTCACCGGTGGTCTGCGCATAGCCGGTGAGGAACGACCGTACGTACGTCTCGGGGTCCTCGTCCGTCAACACCTCGATGTAGGTGCGGTGTTCGAGCAGGGAGAGCACCGCGCGCTCCATGCCGGGGGTCGCGTCCACGGCGTGTGTGGGGGCGTTGGAGCCCGCCACGGCGACCCAGCGCACTCCGTTCCAGGGTTCCAGGCCCAGCTCCGGGAAGATCCAGCGGTTGCCGGCGTCCCCGGCCGCGTCCAGGGTCGCCCGGCCGACGGCGACATGGTCGGGCGTGTTCCAGGCGACCCCGCCCCAGGTGTCGCGGTGGTTGAGGGTGATGACCAACTCGGGGCGGTGCCTGCGGATCGCGGCCGCGATGTCCCGCCTCAGGGCGGTGCCGTATTCGACGACGCCGTCCCTGTGGTCGAGGAACTCCACCGCGGTGACGCCCACGACGGCCGCGCCGGCCCGCTGCTCCTGCTCGCGCAGCGGGCCGCACTTGGACGGTTCCAGGGTGTCGATGCCGGCCTCGCCGCGCGTCGCGAGGACGTAGGCGACCTCGCGGCCGCCGTCCGTCCACGCCGCGATCGCCGCGGAGCAGCCGTATTCCAGGTCGTCGGGGTGGGCGACGACGGCAAGCGCGCGCTTCCAGTCCTCGGGCATGGGCTTGAGCTGGTTGTTCGTCGGCTCGGTCATAGTCGTAGGTTATGCGTTTAAGTGACCATGCCGTTGGAAGTCTGCGGGCCGCATGTGGCTGATCGCGCAGTTCCCCGCGCCCCTGAAAACACTTGCCCGCGCCCCCTCCTCAGGCCTCGTCTCGCACCAGACCGATCAGGCGGTCCAGTACACGTGGGCCGCCCGCCCGTACCCCGTCGTGTTCGAACTCGTTCGTCACGTACGTGCGCAGGCCGCGGATCGTGCGGGCCGTGCTCAGGGCGTGGTCGGTGTCGACGTACATGTCGTCGTGGTAGACGGCCGCGGCGACGGGGACCTCGTTGGCGACGAGGCGGTCGGGGTCGTACAGCGGCGCCCAGTCGGTGCGTTCGGCGAGGAGGTCGGCCGCTTCGCGGAGCGGGCGCAGGGCCGGGTCGCAGTCGAAGGTCCAGGGGTGGACGGACTCGCCGGTGAAGAGGACCGGACCGTCGCCCGCGAGGGTCTTGGCGGCGTCGAACTGCGGGAAGTCGGCGCGGACCCGCTCGGCGGACCAGGCGGTGGGGCGGTCGCCCTGGGCGTAGCAGGCCTCGTGTACCAGCGCGTACAGCGGGTGGCCGGCGTACGAGAGGAGGGACTGGACGTCCTCCTGGAAGGCGTCGGAGAGGGCCGGGCCCTGGGCGGTGCGGACGAAGGCGTTCTCCAGGAGGTAGTGCAGGCGGTGGCTGCCCTCGCTGCCGCCGAGGAGGATGCCGAGGGACTGGAAGGCCTCGACGGTGAGGCGGTAGCCGCCGTTCAGGACGGGCTCGTGCCGCAGGAGGTGCTCGGCGATGCGCCGGGCCCGCTCGACGTCCTGGGGGTAACGCGCGTAGTGGGCGGCGACCTTGCGCTCGATGCGCGGGTAGGCGGCCCGGTAGACGTCGTCGGCGTGGCCGTCGAGGCTGGGCAGGCCGCCGGTGATCAGCGCGGTGCTGAGGCCCTCGGGCGCGGTGGAGAGGTAGTGGACCGCGCAGAAGCCGCCGAAGCTCTGGCCGAGGACGGCCCAGGGGGCGCCGCCGGTGACCGTCGGGCGGATCGCTTCGCAGTCGCGGACGATGGAGTCGGCGCGGAACAGCGCGAGGTAGTCGGCCTGTTCGCGGGGGCCGCCGCGCAGCGGGAGGGTCTGCCGGTTGGCGGGCGTGGAGCTGCCGGTGCCGCGCTGGTCGAGCAGCAGGACGCGGTAGTCCTCCAGGGCGCGGCCGAGCCAGGCCTGCTTACCGACGAAACGATTCGCCCCGAAGCCCGGGCCACCCTGGAGATACACCAGCCAGGGCAGGTCCTGGTCCGCCTTGTCGCTGCCGACCACTTCACGGGCGTACAGCTCGATCGTCTCCCCGGAGGGGTTGTCGTGATCGAGGGGCACGGTGAAGCGGCGGTCACTGAGGACGACACCGGGCTGACGGTAGCTGGCGCTCAAAAGGGGCTCCCGAGACGGACGGATTCCTGACCGCGAACCAGTTCAGCACAAGTTCTCCGGCGAGCCGAGCCCGGGGATCAAGAAATCCGTACTGACCGGCCGATCAGGCCGGGAACCGCCTACGTACTGAACGACCGCTCAGCGCGGCGGAAGGCTGGAGCGCCGCACCACCAGCTCCGGCTGGAGCACCACGCGCTGGTGCTCGTGCGGGGTGGGTGCGGTCTCGGCCTCGGTCTCCTCCAGGAGGAGCGAGGCGGCGAGCGCGCCCATCGTCACGGCGGGCTGGCGTACGGAGGTCAGCGGGGCGGCCGCGGCGGCCGCGAACTCGATGTCGTCGTAGCCGACGATCGCGAGGTCGTCCGGGACGCTCACCCCGGCCGCGAACATGGCCTGCAGGACGCCGAGGGCGAGCAGGTCGTTGGCGCAGAACACCGCGGTCGGGCGGTCGCCGAGGCCGAGGAGGCGGGCGCCTGCGTCCCGGCCCGCGGCCACGTCGAGCCGCTCGGTGGGCAGCTCGCGCAGGCACTCCGGGCCGAGCCCCGCCTCGCCGAGCGCGTACAGGGCGCCCGTCCGGCGGTCCCTGACCTGGTTCAGCCCGGGCGGCCCGCTCACGTACGCGATGGAGCGGTGGCCCGCGTCGATCAGGTGCCGTACGGCCAGGGCGCCGCCCGCCACGTCGTCGACCGACACCGAGCACTCCGTGGTGCCCTCGGCGACGCGGTCGACGAGCACGAAGGGGATGCCGTGACGGCGGAACGCCTCGATGTTGCGCCCGGTCGCGTCGGCGGGGGTCAACAGGACGCCCCGCACCCGCTGCTCGGCGAAGAGCGACAGGTAGTCGGCCTCCTCGCCGGGGCTCTGCGCGCTGTTGCAGACCATCACGCCGAGCCCGGCCTCGCGGGCGGCCCGCTCGGCGCCGCGTGCCACGTCCACGAAGAAGGGGTTGCCCATGTCGAGCACGAGCAGGCCCATGATCCGGCTGCGTCCGGCACGCAGCTGCCGGGCCGACTCGCTGCGGACGTAGCCGAGCCGGTCGATGGCGGAGAGCACGCGCGCGCGGGTCTCGGAGGCGACCGTGTCCGGGCGGTTGATGACGTTCGAGACCGTGCCGACGGAGACTCCGGCGACTCGTGCGACGTCCTTGATACCCACCGACTGGGCCATCAGGCGGTTACCTCCGGGGAACGGGGAGTGGTGGGCACGCAGTCACATTACCCGCGTGCCCACGTGGAACGGACTCCGTCATGCGGGCAGCTTGAAGTCCACGACATGGAGCGCCGAGGGCGTCGTACCGCTGGACTTCACCTGGTAGAGGATCGACAGCACGCCGTCCTGGGCGATCCGGGTCTCGTCGACCACGACCTCACCGAAGGCGTTGAGGCCGCTGCCGTCGAACAGCGTCGTCCAGTCCGTGTGCCCGGAGGCGGCCGACGCGGCGACGATCCGTCCGAAGGGCAGGATCGCGTACGCGTTGTCGTACTTGTCCAGGACCAGTTTGGTGCGCTGGCTGGAGTTCAGAGGGACCGGGATCTCGGTCTTGCGCCAGGTGCCGGTGGACGTCTTGCGGACGTGGAAGGCGCGGCCGTTGGCCGTCCGGTCGGCGACGTAGTTGGTGGTGCACTGGCCGAAGCGGCCCGGTACGTAACTGATGATCGCGTGCGGGCGGCCCGCCGAGTCGGTGAACTGGCTCTCCTGGTTCATCAGGGAGTGGTCCGGGTTGATCGCGTCGATCACCAGTCCGCTGTCGGTGACGGCGACCTTGTCGGAGCCGCCGGTGGTGCCGACCACCGTGCCCGCGTTGTTGCGCCAGGTGCGGCCGCGGTCGTCCGAGTAGACATAGCCGGTGTCGTGGTTGGTGATGCCGCCTCCGTTGCACATCACGGCGCCGTTCTGCTCGCGCCAGGTGAAGAAGGAGTGCAGCCGGCCGTTCTTGTCGTAGTCGATGCCGTGCAGGTACATGTTCCGGACGGTGCTGGCCCCGTGCTCGCTGGTGTAGGTGCCGGTGGAGCTGGTCCACTCGCCGAGGCCGGTCCAGGACGTGCCGTCGTACTCGGCGAGGGCGTTGCGGCCGTTGCCGGAGACCGCGACCCGGTAGCTCAGCTGGAGCTTTCCGTCGGGCGTGGAGATGAACTGCGGGTACGTGAACTGCGAGGTGAGCGCGAGCCCGTCGAGGGTGGACTGCGGCGCTCCGAAGCGGCTCGCGGTCCAGCTCAGCCCGGCGGGGTTGTCCATGAGCCCGGCCACCGACTTCACATAGGTGAAGCCGTCGCTGTGGGAGTCCATGTTGAGGTGGAGGCGGCCGTCGACCTTGGAGACGCCCATCGAGATGACGTTGTGGGAGTCGTTGTACCGCAGGGTGTGGCCGACCTTGACGGTGGACCAGGTGCTCCCGCCGAGGACACGGCGGCCGACGACGGCGTTGCGGTCGGCGGTGTACCAGACGGCGTACTGGTAGCCCTTGTAGGTCAGCAGGCCGTTCTTCTGGAACGAGTTGTTGTTGACGAGGCCGTCGTAGGAGACGAAGAAGATGGCCTGGCCGTCGAGCGTGGTGTTGCCGGTCTGGGTGACCGAGGGACCGGGGTCGGCGGCCCGGGCGGTGCCGGCGATGCCGGGGGCCGCCACGCTGCCGAGCAGGGCGGTCGCCAGCAGGGTGCGTCTCTTCATGTTCGGGGCTCCTGGGCGTGCGGGGACGAGGAGAACGAGCGAGGGGAAGAGCGGGGCGAGCGGGGAAGGGCACCGCGGGTCAGGCGAGGTGGAACACCTCGGTGAGGGGTTTCATGGCCTCGTCGGGCCTGGCGCCGTCCAGCGATTCGAAGAACGGCGCCATCTCGGCCTGCCAACGGGCGTTGACCTCGGCGGCCCCCATTCCTGCCTGCGCGGCCGCGAAGTCCTCGGTCTCCAAGTAGCCGACCAGCAGGCCATCCTCGCGAAGGAAGAGCGAGTAGTTGTGCCAGCCGGTGGCCGAGAGTGCTTCGAGCATCTCGGGCCACACGGCGGCATGTCTCTCGCGGTACTCGTCGAGCCGGTCCTCGCGGACCTTGAGCAGGAAACAGACGCGCTGCATGAAGGGCAACTCCCGGGTGGTGAGGGGGGATCAGAAGTCGTACTGGTCGATGTTCTTCTTGTCGAAGACGGTCGGCTTGCCGAGGTCGATCACGCCGTCCTTGCCGATGGTGAAGCTGCCCATGTCACCGGCCTTGAAGGTCTCGCCCTCCTTGCCCGTGATCTGACCGGACGACAGCGCGACGGCGGTACGCGCGGCCAGTTCGCCGAGCTTCGCCGGGTCCCACAGCTCGAAGGCCTCGACGGTGCCGTTCTTCACGTACTTGCGCATGTCGTTCGGAGTACCGAGGCCGGTGAGCTTGACCTTGCCCTTGTACTTCGAGCCCGACAGGTACTGGGCGGCCGCCTTGATGCCGACGGTGGTCGGGGAGATGATCCCGGCCAGCTTCGGGTTCTCCTGGAGCAGGCCCTGGGTCTGCTGGAAGGACTGCTGGGCGTCGTCGTTGCCGTACGCGACCTTGACCAGCTTCATGTCCTTGTACTTGGGGTCCTTGAGCTCGTCCTTCATGAAGTCGATCCAGGTGTTCTGGTTCGTCGCGGTCTGCGCGGCGGACAGGATCGCGATCTCGCCCTTGTAGCCGATCTGCTCGGCGAGGAGCTGGACCTCGGTACGGCCGAGGGCCTCGGCGCTGGCCTGCGAGACGAAGGCGTTGCGGCAGTCGGCCTTGGTGTCGGAGTCGTACGTGACGACCTTGACGCCGTTCTTCATGGCCTGCTTGAGCGCGGTGCACAGGGCGCCCGGGTCCTGCGCGGAGACGGCCATCGCGTCGACCTGCTGCTGGGTGAGGGTGTTGACGTAGCTCACCTGCCCCGAGGTGTCCGTGGCGCTGCTGGTGCCGACCTCCTTGTACTTCGACCCCAGCTCGGTGAGGGCCTTCTCGCCGCCCTTGTCGGCGGAGGTGAAGTACGGGTTGTTGACCGCCTTGGGCAGGAAGCCGACGGTCAGCCCCTTCTTGGTGGCCGCGTTCGGGTCGGCCTTGCCGGCGGTGGCGTTCGAACCGCCCTCGTCCTTGACGTCGTCCTTGGAGGTACCGCCACCGCAGGCGGTGAGAGCCAGCGCCAGGGAGGTGGTGGCAGCGAGAACCGCACAGGCTCGGCGGAGGGATGACTTGCGCATGGCTGGATCCTTTACTGGGATGAGTACGGTGCGCCCCATCAGGGGCGCGGGGAACTGCGCGACCAGCCACAGACGGCCCGCAGATTTCAAACGGCCTAACCAGCGGAGCTCTGCGCTCTGCGCCCCGCCCGCGCGATGGAGATCTGCCGCGCAACGCGCGGGCCGAGCACGGACAGAACCAACAGGACACCGGTGACGACGATCTGCGACTGCGCGGAGACGTCCTGCAGACTCATCACGTTCTGCAGCGCCCCGAGCAGAAACACCCCGGCGATCGCGCCGCCGAGCGTGCCCTTGCCGCCGTCGAAGTCGATACCGCCGAGCAGGACGGCCGCCACGACGGAGAGTTCGAGACCGGTGGCGTTGTCGTAGCGGGCGCTGGCGTAGTGCAGCGCCCAGAAGATGCCGGTCAGTGAGGCCATGAGACCGGTCAGGGTGAACAGGATCAGCTTCTGCCGCTTGACGCGGATGCCTGCGAACCGCGCGGCCTCCTCATTGGCCCCGATCGCGAACAGCGAGCGTCCGAACGGCGTCGCGTGCAGCGCGACCACCGCGATCGCGAGCAGCACGAGGAAGGGCAGGAAGGCGTACGGGATGAAGGTGTCGCCGATGCGTCCGGACGCGAAGTCCAGGTACTGGGTGGGGAAGTCGGTCACCGCGTCCGAGCCGAGGACGATCTGCGCGATGCCCCGATAGGCGGCGAGCGTACCGATGGTGACGGCGAGGGACGGCAGTCCGAGCCGTGTCACCAGCAGACCGTTGATCAGCCCGCACACCACGCCGAGGAGCAGACAGATCGGGATGATCGTCTCGATCGTCATCCCCTCGTTCCAGAGGGCGCCCATCACCGCGCCGGACAGCCCGGCCGTGGAGGCGACCGAGAGGTCGATCTCGCCGGAGACCACGAGCAGGGTCATCGGCAGGGCGATCAGCGCGATGGGCAGTGTGTTGCCCAGCAGGAACGACAGGTTGAGGGCGTTGCCGAAGCCGTCCACGGTTCCGAAGGACAGCAGCAGGACGACGATGAGGAGGGCGCCGACGGCAGAATCCCACCTTTTCAAGGCGGACCAGCGGACGGCGCGCGCGAGAGCGGAGTCAGCCATGGCGGGCGTTCCTCTTCTTCAGGGCGGTCGCCACGCGCAGGGCGACGATCCGGTCGACCGCGATGGCGAGGATGAGCAGGATGCCGTTGATGGCGAGCACCCAGACCGAGCTGACGCCGAGGGCGGGCAGCACGCTGTTGATGGAGGTCAGGAGAAGCGCGCCGAGGGCCGCCCCGTAGACGCTGCCGGAGCCACCGGTGAAGACGACGCCACCGACCACGACCGCGCTGACGACGGTGAGTTCGTAGCCGTTGCCGGTGCCGGAGTCGACGTTGCCGAACCGGGCGAGGTACAGCGCGCCCGCGAGCCCCGCGAGGGCACCGCAGAAGGTGTAGGCGGCGAGGATCCGCTTGCGTACGGGGATGCCGGCGAGGCGGGCGGCCTCCGGGTTGGAGCCGAGCGCGTACAGCTCGCGGCCGCTGCCGAAGTGCTTGAGGTAGTACGCCGTCGCGATCAGCACCGCCAGCGCGATCATCGCCAGCCACGGCACGGCGGAGAGACCGCCGGAGCCGAAGTCGATGAATCCGTCGGGCAGGCCCGCCGCGGTGATCTGCCGGGAGCCGACCCAGATGGAGTCGATACCGCGGATGATGTAGAGCGTGCCGAGGGTGACGACCAGCGCGGGCACCTGGCCGAGGCTGACGAGCAGTCCGTTGACCAGTCCGCAGCCGATGCCGAGCAGGACCGCGAGGGCCACGGCGACGACGGAGCTGCCGCCTCCCTGGAGGTAGGTGCCCGCGGCGAACGCGCTGATGCCGAGCGTCGAGCCGACCGACAGGTCGACGTTGCGGGTGATGACGACCAGCGACTGGCCGGTGGCGACCAGTACGAGGATGGTCGCGTTCAGCAGGAGGTCCTTGATGCCCTGCTCGGACAGGAAGTCGCTGTTGCCGATCTGGGTGATGACGATCATCACCAGGAAGACGACCAGGATGGCGAGTTCGCGCATCTTGAAGACGCGGTCCACCAGCCGGGTGCCGCTGGACTTGGGCACCTCGGCGGCGGGGGCGGGATTGGGAGCGGTGACCGTCACGCCATCCTCCTTTTGTTCTCCCCCAGACTCCGTCCGGGGGCACCCCCGTCTCCGCCCGCGCGGCGCAGAGGTGCGGCCATCGTGTT
>NZ_JAPWHT010000399.1:0-9697 GCF_027270795.1 Streptomyces sp. ActVer | reverse complement strand
GTCACGGTGACGGCCTCCGACACCGGTCCCGGCGTCAACACCATCGAGTACGCGATCGGTGACGCGGGTGCCTGGCAGCCGTACACCGCCCCGGTCATGGTCCACGAGGTGGGCACCCACAAGGTGCGCTTCCGGGCCACGGACAAGGCGGGCAACGCGGCGGCCGAGAAGTCCGTCTCCTTCACCGTCGTCACGCCGTCCGCCGAGGACAAGACTCCCCCGGTGACCGGCGTGAGCGTCGAGGGCACGAAGAACGCGTCCGGGGCGTACATCAACAGCGCCAAGGTGACGGTGACCGCGACGGACGCGCACGGTTCGGGGGTCGCGGCGATCGAGTACTCGCTCGACGGCGGACCGTACCTGGCGTACACCGCTCCCGTGGTCGTCGACCGGGCGGGCGCGCACACGGTGGCCTACCGCGCGCGTGACAAGGCGGGCAACACCTCGGAGGCCCGGACGGTCAACTTCACGATCGCCCGGGGCGGCGTGCCGGCGCCCAACTGTGCCGAGTACGACGAGCGGTTGACGGTCATCGTCGGGACGGTCGACTCGGGAGTGCCGAACAGGGTCACCAACAGCCGGTGTCGCATCAACGAGTTGATCGAGGACGAGAAGGAGTGGACGTCCCACGCGCTGTTCCTCAAGCACGTGAAGACGGTCCTGGACGCCCTCCTCAAGGAAGGTGTCGTCGTCCAGCGCGAGTACGACCTGATCAACGAGGCGGCCGAGGAGTCGGGCATCGGCAAGCCCGGCCAGACCGAGGGCTACCGGACGATCCTCGACGGTACGCAGGCGTCCTTCGACAAGTGGCAGCAAGTGGGCGGTGGTTCGTTCGGCATGAACGCCGACGGGAGCATCACCTCGGGCACGACGAAGGCCGGGCTCGGCATGCTGTGGTTCCCCGAGCGCAAGTACGGGGACTTCTCGCTGAAGCTCCAGTGGCGTGACGACGCGCCGGGCACGGGCAACGCCAACTCCGGTGTGTTCGTGCGGTTCCCGGGCGTCCACGGTCATCCCGAGGAGTCCCGGCCCGAGTGGGTCGCCATCAAGTACGGGCACGAGATCCAGGCGTTCGACAGTCCCACCGGTGACATGTACAAGAGCGGTTCGGTCTACGGCTTCGACCGCGTGGGTCTGGCCGGTGCCGGCGTCACCCAGAAGGGCACCTGGAACGACTACGAGATCCGTGTGGTGGACCAGCACTACTCGATCTACCGCAACGGTGTGCTGATCAACGAGTTCGACAACACCGGTGGCCAGGACTTCACCCCGCCGCGCTCGGACGACCCGGGCACGGACGGGCGACGGTTCGCCTCCGGCTATCTCGGACTGCAGGTGCACGGCACGACGGATGTCGTCTCGTACCGGGACATCCGTATCAAGGAGCTGTAGGGCCGTTCTCCTTCCTGGCCCTGCTCGGCTGTACCCGCTTCGGCTCACCCGGCATCTTCGGGTACTCGGGCGGGTACGGCAGATCGCCCAGGCCGTGGTCGTGTTCGTCACGGCTGGCGAGTTCGAGCAGGGCTTCGAGGGAGTAGGCGTGCTCGTCCATGTCCGCGTGCACATCGCCGAGTTCGGCGAAGCGCGCGGGCATGGTCGCGAGGTCGAAGTCACGGGGTACGGCGTCGGGGACCTCGTCCCAGGTGAGGGGCGCCGACACCGGGGCGTGCGGGCGGGGGCGTACGGAGTAGGCGGAGGCGATGGTGCGGTCGCGGGCCGTCTGGTTGTAGTCGACGAAGATCTTCTCGCCCCGCTCCTCCTTCCACCAGGCCGTGGTCACCTGCTCCGGCATCCGGCGTTCCAGCTCGCGTCCGACGGCGATCGCGGCCCGGCGGACCTGGGTGAAGGTCCAGCGCGGCTCGATCGGCACGAAGACGTGCAGACCGCGGCCGCCCGAGGTCTTGGGAAAGCCGCGCAGATCCCCGTACTCGTGGAGCACTTCGCGCAGTTCGTGGGCGGCGCGGACGGCGTCGCCGTAGTCGGTGCCCGGCTGAGGGTCGAGGTCGATGCGGAGCTCGTCGGGCCGGTCGACGTCGTCGCGGCGTACCGGCCAGGGGTGAAAGGTGAGCGTGCCGTACTGGGCGGCCCACACGACGGCGGCGACCTCGGTGGGGCACATCTCGTCGGCGCTGCGGCCGCTGGGGAAGGTGATGTGCGCGGTGGGGATCCAGTCGGGCATGTTCTTCGGCGCCCGCTTCTGGAAGAACGACTCGCCGGTCACGCCGTCCGGGTAGCGCTCCAGGGTCGTGGGCCGGTTCCGCAGTGCGCGCAGGATGCCCGGGCCGACGGCGATGTAGTACTCGGCGAGGTCCCGCTTGGTGAAGCCGCGCTCCGGGAAGAAGATCTTGTCCGGGCTGGACAGCCGTACCTTCCGGCCCGCCGCCTCCAGCTCCACCGCGTCTCCCATGCGAGCCACGGTAGGCGCACGGCGCACGCCTCGCATCGTCGGGCGCACGCCCTGCACCGGGCGAATCATCTCCGATCCGCGCAGAATCGGAACATGGATCTGCCGGTGATGCCGCCCGTGAAGCCCATGCTCGCCAAGTCCGTGGCGAGGATTCCGCCGGACATGCACTACGAGGCGAAGTGGGACGGGTTCCGGGCGATCGTCTTCCGGGACGGGGACGAGGTCGAGATCGGGAGCCGTTCCACGAAGTCGCTGGTCAGGTACTTCCCCGAGCTGGTGGAAGCGCTGCGAGAGCGGCTGCCGGAGCGTTGCGTGGTCGACGGCGAGATCGTGATCGCGCGCGAGGGGCGGCTCGACTTCGACGCGCTCACCGAGCGCATCCACCCGGCGGCCTCCCGGGTGAAGACGCTCTCCGAGCGGAATCCGGCGTCGTTCGTGGCGTTCGACCTGCTCGCGCTCGCCGACGAGTCGCTGCTGGACGTTCCGCTGAGCGACCGGCGGGCGCTGCTGGTGGCGGCGCTGTCCGGCGCCACTGCTCCCGTCCATGTGGCGCCGGCGACCACGGACATCGAGGTGGCGCAGCAATGGTTCGAGCAGTACGAGGGCGCGGGCCTCGACGGGGTGGTCGCCAAGCCGCTCGCGCTGCCCTACCGGCGGGACGAGCGCCTGATGTACAAGATCAAGCACGAGCGCACAGCCGATGTCGTCGTCGCGGGCTACCGGCTCCACAAGAGCGGGCCGGTCGTCGGTTCGCTGCTGCTCGGCCTGTACGACGCCGGGGGCACGCTGCAGCACGTGGGGGTGTGCGCGGCGTTCACGATGAAGAGGCGCGAGGAGCTGATCACGGAGCTGGAGCCGCTGCGGATGGAGTCGGCCGCAGGACATCCGTGGGCGGCCTGGACTGAGGGTGCGGCGCACGAGTCGGCACGGATGCCTGGCGCGCCGAGCCGGTGGACGGGCAAGAAGGACCTCTCCTGGCTGCCGCTGCGGCCGGAGCTGGTGTGCGAGGTGGCGTACGAGCACATGGAGAACGGCGAGCGCTTCCGGCACACGGCCCGCTTCCGCCGCTGGCGCCCGGACCGTACGCCCGAGAGCTGCACCTACGCGCAGTTGGAGGAGCCGGTCGGCTACGACCTGGCGGACATCCTGGGACCGCGGGACTGACCAGCGCCGACCGGACGGCAGCGGACAGGGCGCACGTGGGTACTCGGACGGTCTCCGCCGGACCCCGCGGCATGTATCGATCGGTCATCAACTTGGGCTGATCGGCCGATCAGCGCGCGCAATCAGAATCGAGCGGGTAAGGCCATCAATGAACTTATAAGCACACAATCATCAATACGAGCATTGGTGGCAACGGTGGGCATGGGACGGATGGCGCTCAGGCGGCGCCGCACGATGACGGCGGCACTGCTGGCTGCCACGGTGGCCGCCGCCCTGGCGTCGGGCTGTACGACAGCCGGGAACCGGCTCGACGACGGGCGCGGCGACGTCCCCGACAGCACGGACAGCGGCAGCCCGGAGAGCGTGGCACCCCGCGCCCCCTCACCGCTCGCAGTGAAGATCGACAACGTCCCCGCCGCCCGGCCGCAGACGGGCCTGGACGCCGCGGACATCGTGTACGCGGAGCAGGTGGAGGGCGGTCTCAGCCGGCTGATGGCCGTGTACGCGACGAAGCTGCCGAAGGCCATCGGCCCGGTGCGCAGCGCCCGCGAGTCCGATCTGGAGCTGCTGCGCCAGTTCAACGAGCCGACGCTGGCCTTCTCGGGCGCGCAGGGCAAGCTGATGCCGCTGATCGACAGGGCGCCACTGCGCGCGGCGTCCCCGGAGGACGACGAGGGGGCGTACTACCGGGGGTCGGACAAGCCCACGCCGCACAACCTCTACCTGCGCCCGGAGCGGCTCCTGAAGTCCGTGCCCGGAGCGGACGCGCTGACGACGGGGTTCCGGTACGGGGCGGCGCCCGCGGGCGGGAAGGCCGAGAGCACGCGTACGGTCCGTTTCCCGGCGGCCCGTTTCACCTTCGACTGGGCGCAGGACCGGCAGCGCTGGCTGGTGTCGATGGACGGCAGTCCGACGGTCACGACCGACGGCAAGCGGGTGGCGGCCTCGACGGTCGTCGTGCAGTACGTGAACGTTCGGAAGTCCTCGTTCCGCGACTTCCTGGGCAACAACACCCCGTACACGAACACCGTGGGCTCGGGGACGGCGAAGGTCCTGCGCGACGGCAAGGTCTTCGACGCCGGCTGGAAGCGGCCGGCGGCCGAGGACGGCACGGCGTTCACGACCACGGACGGCAGTCCCATGAACTTCGCGGAGGGCCAGGTCTGGGTGGTGTTCGCGAAGGCCTGAACCTCAGCTCTGCGTGACGAGGGGCGCCACCGAGGCGCCGGGGTTGCGCAGTCCCTCCGCCGCGTCCGACACCCGCTGGAGCAGATCGAAGAAGACGGTCTGCTCCTCGCCGGAGAGCGGTGCCAGGAAGACCTGGTTCATCCGCGCCGTCCGTACCGTCAGTTTCCGGTGGACGCGCACGCCCTCGTCGGTGAGGCGGAGCAGAAAGCGCCGGCCGTCCTGGGTGTCGCGGACCTTGTCCAGGAGTCCGCGCCGGCCGAGGCGGCTGATGACCTCGGCGATGGTGGACCGGTCGAGCCCGACCCGCTCCCCCACCGAGCGCTGGTCGAGCCCCGGTTCGGCGACGAGCGCGTTGAGGACCGCGAACTGGGGTGAGGTGATCTCCTCGGAGACCATCGTGTTCCAGAGCAGGTAGTGCGCCTGCTGCAGTCGCCGGGCCAGGTGCCCGGGGTGGGCGGAGAGATCCACCGCGGCCATGTGCCCTCCTTGTTCGTTGGTGCACTGAACGATACCGGGCAGGCCCTCTCTTTGTCGCGGCCGCGCGACGAGACTCTGAGCTGCTGATTCCCTGGGGGTCTTGACGGTCCGGGGTTCGAATGGCAGCGTGTTTGAAACCTCGAAGAAATACTCAGTGCCCTGACTAATCGGGCCGCTGACGCTCGGCAGAGATGAGGCTTCACAGATGGACAAGGTGGTCGCCACAGCCGCCGAGGCAGTGGCCGATGTGCCCGACGGCGCGACCCTGGCGGTCGGCGGTTTCGGGCTCAGCGGTGTGCCGAACGTGCTGATCGAGGCGTTGTACGAGCGCGGGGTCTCCGGCCTGGGCGTGGTCTCCAACAACTGCGGGGCGATGGAGTCGGGCCTCGCGGTGCTGCTGGCCGCCGGGCGGATCGCCCGGGTGACCGGCTCCTACATCGGTGCGAACAAGGAGTTCGCGCGGCAGTATCTGGCCGGTGAGCTGGAGGTGGAGATGATCCCGCAGGGCACGCTGGCCGAGCGGCTGCGGGCCGGTGGCGCCGGGATCCCCGCGTTCTACACGCCGGCCGGGGTGGGTACGCAGGTCGCGGACGGCGGGCTGCCCTGGCGCTACGACGGCAGCGGCGGGGTGGCGCTCGCCTCGCCGCCCAAGGAGGTGCGGGAGTTCGACGGTACGGAGTATGTGCTGGAGCACGGGATCCGTACCGACTTCGCGCTGGTGCGGGCGGCCAAGGGCGACCGGCACGGGAACCTCGTCTTCAACAAGTCGACCCGGAACTTCAACCCGCTGGCCGCGATGGCCGGGCGGTTGACGATCGCCGAGGTGGAGGAGCTGGTGGAACCCGGTGAGATCGACCCGGACGCCGTGCATCTGCCGGGCATCTTCGTGCAGCGGGTTCTGGCCCTCACGCCCGAGCAGGCGAACTCCAAGCTGATCGAGAAGCGGACGATTTCGGCGCCCGGCGCGCAGGGAACGGTGAGTGCGTGATGGCCTGGAGCAGGGAAGAGATGGCCGCCCGCGCCGCGCGCGAGCTTCACGACGGCCAGTACGTGAATCTCGGTATCGGTCTGCCGACGCTGATCCCCAACTACCTCCCGCCGGGCGTGGAGGTGATCCTGGAGTCGGAGAACGGGATCCTGGGCACCGGCCCGTATCCGACCGAGGAGCAGGTCGACCCCGATCTGATCAACGCGGGCAAGGAGACCGTCACGGTCCTGCCGGGCGCCTCCTACTTCGACTCGTCGCTCTCCTTCGGGATGATCCGCGGCGGGCACATCGATGTCGCCGTGCTCGGCGCGATGCAGGTGTCCGCGGGCGGGGACCTGGCGAACTGGGCCATCCCAGGCAAGATGATCACCGGGATCGGCGGGGCGATGGACCTCGTCCACGGCGCCCGTACGGTGATCGTGGTGATGACGCACACCGCCAAGGACGGCTCGCCGAAGATCCTTCAGGAGTGCGCGCTGCCGCTGACCGGCAAGGCGTGCGTCAACCGGGTCATCACCGACCTCGGCGTCCTGGACGTCACCGACGAGGGGCTCGTGCTCGTCGAGACCGCGCCCGGTGTCACCGTCGAGGAGGTGGTGGCGAAGACCGCCGCGAAGGTCCGTATCGCCGACGAGCTCACTGGCCAGCTCACCGAGGAGATCCAGTCGTGAAGGACGTCTACATCGTCGACGCGGTCCGCACCCCGTTCGGCAAGTACAGCGGGTCGCTGGCATCCGTCCGTCCGGACGACCTGGCCGCGCACGCCATCCGTGAACTCCTCGCCCGTACGCCGGAGTTGGATCCGTCCCGGATCGAGGACGTGTACTTCGGCAACGCGAACGGCGCCGGTGAGGAGAACCGCAACGTCGCCCGCATGGCCTCACTGCTGGCCGGGCTGCCCACCTCCGTACCGGGCGTGACGGTCAACCGGCTGTGCGCCTCCGGCCTCGAAGCAGTCATCCAGGCCGCCCGCGCCATCGCGGTCGGCGACGCGTCGATCGCCCTGGCGGGCGGCGTGGAGTCGATGACCCGCGCCCCCTATGTGCTGCCCAAGAACGACAAGCCCTTCCCCGCCGGGCACACCGAGCTGTACTCCACCACCCTCGGCTGGCGGATGACCAACCCGAGGATGGACCCGCAGTGGACCATCCCGCTGGGCGAGTCCGCCGAACTCATCGCCGACAAGCACAAGATCAGCCGCGAGCAGCAGGACGAGTACGCGCTCGGCAGCCACCAGAAGGCCGCCCGGGCCCAGGCCGACGGCCTGTTCGACGCCGAACTCGCGCCGGTGCCGGTCCCGCAGCGCAAGGGCGACCCGCTGGTCTTCGGCGCCGACGAATGCGTACGGGCCTCGACGTCGCTGGACGCGATGGCCAGGCTCAAGCCGTCCTTCCGCAAGGAGAACGGCACGGTCACCGCGGGGAACGCGTCGCCCTTGAACGACGGCGCCGCCGCCCTGCTCCTGGTCGACGAGGAGGGCCTGCGCGCCACCGGCCGCGAACCTCTCGCCCGCGTCTCGGCGACCGGTGTCTCCGCGCTCGACCCGGACTACTTCGGACTTGCCCCCGTCGAGGCCGTCAACCGCGCACTCGCCAAGGCGGGCAAGGGATTTGACGACCTGTCAACTCTTGAACTGAACGAGGCGTTCGCCGCGCAGGTCCTGGGCTGTGTCGCCGAGTGGCCCGAGTTCGACCCGGCGATCCTCAACCCGCAGGGCGGTGCCATCGCGCTCGGCCACCCGCTGGGCGCGTCCGGCGCCCGGCTCGCCGGGACCGTGGCGCACCAGCTCGCCCGCAAGGGCACCGGGGTCGGCGTCGCCACCCTCTGCATCGGCGTCGGCCAGGGCCTCGCCCTCGTACTGGAGCGTTAGGAACCCTCATGGCTCTCACCCAGTCGGACATCGACATCGAGATCAAGGATCTCCAGGACACGTACGACAAGGCGGTCGCCGGCGGCGCCCCGGTCCTGCACCACCCGCGGCGCGACTACGCGCCGTACCGCAGCTCGCTCCTGCGCCACCCCAAGCAGCCGCTGGTCGCCGTGAGCGGGGGCGACCCGGAGGCGGTCGAGCTGTCGGGGCCGGTGTTCGGGGTCACCGACATCACCGAGCACGACAGCGATCTGACCCTCCAGCACCGGGGCGAGCCGATCGGCGAGCGCATGACCGTCTCGGGCCGGCTGCTCGACCGCGACGGACGTCCCGTGCGCGGCCAGCTCGTCGAGATCTGGCAGGCCAACGCCGCCGGCCGGTACGCCCATCTGCGCGAGCAGCACCCGGCGCCGCACGACCCCAACTTCACCGGTGTGGGGCGGACCCTGACGGACGATCAGGGCCGGTACTCGTTCACCACGATCAAGCCGGGCCCGTACCCATGGGGCAACCACACCAACGCGTGGCGGCCCGCGCACATCCACTTCTCGGTGTTCGGCACGGCGTTCACCCAGCGGCTCGTGACGCAGATGTACTTCCCGAGCGACCCGCTGTTCCGCTACGACCCGATCCTCCAGTCCGTGACGGACGAGGCGGCCCGGAACCGGCTGATCGCCGCCTACGACCACGACCTCTCGCGGCCCGAGTTCTCGATGGGCTACGCATGGGACATCGTCCTCGACGGTCCCTCCGCCACCTGGATCGAGGAAGGCCGCCCCGCATGACCGAGCGACTGCTGCCCACCCCGTCCCACACCATCGGTCCGTTCTACGGGCACGCGCTCCCCTTCCCGGGCGGCGCCGAGGTGGCGCCCCAGGGCCACTCCGACGCGATCACCCTGCACGGGTACGTGTTCGACGGCGCGGGCACGCCGATCCCCGACGCCCTCCTGGACTTCTGGCAGGCGGCGCCCGACGGCTCGCTGAAGGGCGCGCCCGGCTCGATGCGCCGTGATCCGTCGACGGGCGGGTTCGTGGGCCGCAACGGCGTCGACTTCACGGGCTACGGGCGGGTGCCCACGGACGCCGACGGGCACTACGCGCTCCACACGCTGCCGCCGGGCAACACCGGGCTGCCGTACATCAGCGTGTGCGTGTTCGCGCGCGGTCTGACGCACCACCTCTTCACCCGCGCGTACCTCGCCGACGGCGCGGACCCGCTGCTCGACTCGCTGCCGGCCGAGCGGCGCGCCACGCTGATCGCGGCCGAGGGCACGAACCGGACGTACCGTTTCGACATCCGCCTTCAGGGCGAAGGCGAAACGGTCTTCCTGGAGTTCCAGTGACAGCTGCCGCCCCTGCCGATCCCGGCGATCCCACCGGTTCGGGCGATCCCACCGGCCCCGGTGATTCCGTCGGTCTCGATGTCGGCCTGCTCGCGCCCGGCCGTGCGGGCTCGCCCGCCGAGTCCGCGACCGGCGACCGCGCCTTCCTTCAGGCGCTGCTCGACGCGGAGGCGGCACTCACCCTGAAGGACGTGGCCGAACGGGCCGGCGTCTCGATCAAGACCGTTTCCAACGTCGTGAACAACTATCCGCACGTCA
>NZ_JAPWHT010000398.1:0-9742 GCF_027270795.1 Streptomyces sp. ActVer | reverse complement strand
GAAGGTGACCCCGTGGTCGATCCCGAACAGCCGGCCCTCGGGCGCGGGCAGCAGATGCCAAAGCTCCGCTCGGACCCGCGCATCCGTCTTGGCCACGATCCGCTGGTTCTCCCGAAGCAGCTTCCGGTAGCTCTCCAGCCGCCGCTCGGGCAAGACCCCGGAGCCCGCGGCGGCGAGCACCGCACAGCCGGGCTCGGCCTCGTGCGCGCAGTCCTGGAATCGGCAGGAGGCGGCGAGCTCCTCGATCTCGGAGAACACCTGACCGACGCCGGTCTCGGCGTCGAAGAGTCCGACCCCGCGCAGCCCCGGTGTGTCGATCAGTACGCCCCCGCCGGGGAGGACGAGCAGGTTTCGGGTCGTGGTCGTGTGGCGGCCCTTGCCGTCCACGTCACGTGCCGCCTGGACGGCCATCACGTCCTCGCCGAGGAGCGCGTTCGCGAGCGTCGACTTGCCGGCGCCCGACTGTCCGAGGAGCACGGAGGTACCGCCGGACACTACTGCGCCGAGGATGTCGAGGCCGTCTCCGTCCGTGGAGCTGACGGCCAGTACCTGTACGCCCGGTGCCGCCGTCTCGACGTCCTGGAGCAGATACGACAGGCCCACCGCGTCCGGTACCAGGTCCGCCTTGGTGAGTACGACCAGGGGCTGTGCGCCGGATTCCCAGGCCAGCGCCAGGAAACGTTCGATCCGGCCGAGGTCCAGCTCCACCGCCAGGGAGACCGCGATGATCGCGAAGTCGACGTTGGCGGCGAGGATCTGGCCTTCCGAGCGCTTGGAGGAGGTCGACCGTACGAAAGCGGTACGGCGTGGGAGGTACTGCTGTACGTAGCGGGGGTCCCCGCCTGCGTCGACGACGGCCCAGTCGCCGGTGCAGATGACGCGCAGCGGGTCGTGCGGTGTCACGAATTCGGTGTCGACCCGGACCAGTCCGTCGGGGGTGATCACGTCGCACTGGCCGCGATCGACCCGTACGACTCGGCCCGGGACGAGGCCCCGTTCAAGATGGGGGGCGAATTCGGCAGCCCACTCGTCGTCCCAGCCGTAGGGGGCGAGCGGGTGAGCGGAGGAAGGCAGTGGAAATGAAGAGGAAGACAAGGGGTGACCCTTCGAAGGGTGGCCCCGGCCGCGCGCGCTCGGGCGCGGAGAAGGAGGTTGTCAGCCGGTGACCACAGAGGTGGATTCGATGAACTTCCGGATGCGGGCAGCGCCCAGCTCGATGACAGCCATCGATCACACCTCCTTGATCACACCAGCGACAACGTCGGCGGTGGAGAACCACCGCGAGAACGGTCAGACCTTAGCTCGCCCCTCCGCCCCGGCCAACCGATTTTCTGACCGGGCTCAGCTGTGCGTACAGCTGCGGCCGTTCAGCATGAACTCGTCCGGCTCCGCGTTGCCGTTGCCGGCCTTCCAGGAGCCCAGGAATCCGACGGCGAAGGATCCGCCCGCGGCGACCGACTTGTTGTAGTCGGCGGCGCTCGCGGTGACCCGGGAGCCGTCCTGGTCGAAGTTGCCGTCCCACATCTGGGTCACCTTCTGGCCGTCGGGGAAGGTCCAGCCGACGCGCCAGTTGTTGAGGGCGTAGTCGGACTTGACGGTGACGGTGGCCTGGAAGCCGTCGGGCCACTCGTTGACCAGTTCGTACCGGGCGTGGCAGACGGCGGGTTCGCTGGGGTTGGGGTCGGCGCCGTCCTGTTCGGCCGCGGACGTGGAGTCGCCCTGGGGCTCCTTCTCCGACGCGGAGCCCGTGCCGGCGTTCTCGTCGGTCTTCTCGGTGTTCGATTCGGACGCCTGCGGGGAGGTCGTGGAGGAAGCGGTCGAGCCGTTCCCCGTGCTCGATGGTGCGGGGTCGAGCGAAGGGACCTGCTGGCCCACGGGCTCCCGGCCCGCCGTTCCTTCCAGGGAGCCGGAACCCTCGTCCTCGCCGAACGGCGCCAGCGTGACCGCCAGTGCCAGGAGAGAGACGCCGACGGCGGCGGCGATCAGTCCGACCCTGCCTATCCGGGCGCGGCGTCCTTCCGCCGCGTCACCGTCCGGCGCGTCAGGGTCGTCGTCGGCCGCGCCTCGGCTCAGCCCCGACTCGACGGCCCTGCGGCGTCGTTCGAGGTAGGCGAGTCCGCCCCAGCCGATGACCCCGCTCGCGAGCGCGGCGGGCAGTCCTCCGCCGGCCGGCCGAAGACAGGCGGCGGCCTCCGCGCACTCGACGCAGCGCGCGAGGTGCGACGACAGGTCGTCCGGTACCTCGGCGGCGGGTGAGCGGGTGACCGCGTCGAGGAGCCGGGCATAGCTGCGGCACTCCTCGGAGAGCGGTGTGTCGAGGTGGTTGCGGTGGCAGCGGTCGCGGAACACCCCGCGCACCTGGTGCAGTTCCTCGGCCGCGCCCTCCGGGTCGAGGCCGAGCCGGCGGGCCACGGAGGCGACCGGCAGCGCCTCGACCTCCGCCAGCCACAGCAGCGCGGCATCCGGTTCCTGCATGTCCCGCAGCCCGCGCAGGGCGAGCGGCCGGTGCAGGGGCGGTCCCGAAAAGCGGGCGGCCTTCTCGGAGTTGAGCCACAGGCGAAGTTCGGGGTCGAGACGGTCGCCCTGTCCCCTCGCTTCCCAGATGGCGGTCGTCTGGCGTACAGCGGTCAGGAGCAGCGGTATTCGGGGCAGCCTGGGTGTGCGCGTCCGGCGCCCGAAGCTCCTGCCGCCGGACTCGTTCTCCGCGGCACGCGCTTCGCGTATGCCGAGCGAGAACGCCTCGGAGGCCAGTTGGCGGGCATGGGTGGAAGCGCCGGTACAGAGATCGGCGTACGAAAGGACCGCGTCCCAGCACTCCGAGAACAGAGTGGCCTCGGCGGCGTCCTGAGGGGTCGGCAGGTCTGGCATGGGTGGGGACTTCACCTGCATCCACAAGCGGGGTCAACTCACCTGGGTAATACGGGAGTTGAGGGGGACGTCTGCGACGGGACCAGAGTTTTTCACGGTTCCTGCACAACTGACAAGCGGCACTTGCACATCCGGTTACCGCGGGTCGCACGTCCCACCAGGCCCCGCAGCCTCAGCCGCGCTTCAGTCGTACACCAGTTGTACGTCCCGGCAGCCCCAAATGACTCAATCGATTGTCCTTGGAACTGCCGTACGTCTCCATCCGCCCCGTTCCCTCAGACCGCGGGCGCCTCTTCCGCCACCTCGTTCGCCGGCAGGCTGTCCATGAACGAGCTCACCGAGAAGACCGCGTTGCCCGGCCCGGGCGGGCCGTATCCGGGCGGCGAGGAGAGCCCGAAGTCCTCCATCGTGGAGCGATAGGCCTCAAGGAGCCGGATGTGGTACTCCAGCGGGGCGCCCTGCGGATTCGCCTTGCCCAGCGGGGTCGTCGGCTCCGGGCACCAGGTGGTGAAGCGGGGCGTGATGCCGTGCGACATGAAGAAGCGCAGCCCCTCGGTGGTGGAGGCGATGGCCTCGTCGACGGTGGTGAACCCGAAGGGCTCCGCCATCTCCACGCCCGCCACGAAGTTGGGGATCACATTGCGCGCGCCGAAGACCTCCGCCGAGTCCAGGATGCGCTTGTGCCACTCGTCCCGGCCGACGTACCGCTCCTTGCCAGGGCAGTGCATCTTGAACAGGTACTCGTCCCACACCTCGTAGTTGGGGTGGTAGATCTGCACGCCGTAGTCCTTGAAGCGCTGCACGTCGTCGCGCGGGAGTGCCTGGGCGACGACCTTGCCGATCCACCGGCCCGGGAAGTGTTCCTCGATGGCCTTGGCGTACATGCCGTAGAAGTCGGCCTCGTCGCGGCCCTGGAGTTTGGAGGTGATGGCGCCGCCGGTGAGGGTGTACGCGGTGGACGCCTTCGCCGTGTCGTAGCGGTCGATGATCTCCAGGGCTTCCAGGACCTCGTCGACGTCCTTGACGCCGGTGTAGGGCCGCCCGGCCGCCTTGTGCTGGCGCCAGTTGTGGTTGATGTCGCAGTACTGGCACTCCTCCTTGGCGCCGAAGTACTGGCACACCCGGAACACCGTCAGGTAGATCAGGTAGCCCCACTGGATCGTCGGGGCCACCTCCATGACGGACTTCCCGTTGGAGAGCTTGTGCCGGTAGTACTCCGGCATGGGCGGCACGCCGACGTCCGAGATCCGCTTCCCGTCGAGGTAGAGCCCCAGCACGCCGTCCTCGCTTGCGGCCACGCGGTACGGGGAGGACGGGTTCACGCGTACGGAGACGACTGTGCGGCGCAGGTCGTACGGGCCGCCGGTGAGGATGATCTCCTCCGGCGGGCGGCGCAGCGCGGCCTCGCCCAGTTCGGGCAGGGTGCCGTGGTCGAAGGAGAAGATGAAGTACGACTTCGGTTTGACGTCCCCGGCTGCCTCGTTGGCGGTATCGCTGAGTGCGGAGTCGTCGAAGGCCACGCCCCCACGGAGCAGGTCCTCCTTGAAGACGGCTTCCCGCGGTACGTGCGGGAACCTCTCCATCAGGTCCTCGACCAGCGCGGTACGGCTGCCCATCCCGTCCTCCTAGCTCCCGGTACTCCCGGCTGCTGTGCTCGACTCCTCACGGTATGCCCCTCCTCGCGGGCCCGTGGTGCCGGGTCCCTCCTGGTGGCCGGGCCGCGTCTAGAGTCACCTCCGTGACCACCACCTCCCCACCGGTAGCCCTCCACCACACGGACCACCCCGGCACGGGCCCGGCCCTCCTCCTGGTCCACGGGTGGGGCGGCGACGGCGGGGACTGGGCGCCCACCCTCCCGTACTGGCGGCACCGGGTGATCGTCCCCGACCTGCGGGGCCACGGCCGCTCCCCGAAGCCGCCGAGCGGCTACGGGCCGCGCGACTTCGCCGCCGACCTGGCTGACCTGCTGGGCCGGCTGGACCCGGGCCCGGTGATCGCCGTCGGCCACTCGATGGGCGCCCAGGCGGTCACGGCACTCGCGGTGGAACACCCGGATCTCGTACGCGCGTTGGTGGTCGTCGACTCCGCGTACGGAGCCGACGAGGGCGAGGCCGTACGCATTCCCGGGGAGCAGGAGGAGCTGCGGAGGGAGGGTGCCGAGTGGGCCGCCCGCTTCGTGGACAGCTCCTTCCGGCCGGGGGCGCATGACCAACTGCGGGAGCGGCAGCGGAAGTTGATGGCCGGCATGGACCCGGAGGTGCTGGCTCGGTGCCGCGACGGCATGTACCTGGCCCCGGACGCCTTCGGCCTGCGACCTGCGACCTGCGCGTATCTGGCCCGCCGCGACTGTCCCGTGCTGGGCGTGTACGCGACACCGGCTGCCGCCCACTTCGAGCGCGGCACACTCTCCCGACCCGGCTCCCGGGTGGTGGTCTTCGAGGACTGCGGCCACTACCTGCACGAGGAGCGCCCCCGGCAACTGGTCTCCCTCGTAGAGGAATGGTCCACCCCCCGTGCCCCCTGAGGGGCGCGGGGAACGGCGCGACCAGCCACAGCGAACCCGCGGATCTCACTCCTCGTCGGGCAGCTGATACCAGAACTCGATCTCCCCCACATTGCAACGCCCGTTGTGCCCGTCGTACACACGGATCCGCTGGTACGACGCCCGCTCGGCGAGCCGGAACTCGTACCACCGGGCCGTGTCGACCCCGCTGACCGTGTGGAAGTCCGTCCAGTCGGCCCCGGCCTCGTCGGAGCCGCGGAACACCGTGCCGTTGGCGCGGGTCAGCTGGTCGGCGCGAGGGTACAGGCGGATGCGGTCGACGGTGATCGGGCCCGCGGCGCCCGCGTCGATGTCGATCCAGCTCTCGGCGGCCGTGGTGTCGGTGTAGGTGGTGGTGTCTCCGTCGAAGGCCCGCCAGCCCGCTGCCTCCTTGGTTCCCGTGCCGGGCCACTGGGTGGTGGAGGCCACCACCATGGACGGGGTGACCTGGAACTTCCGCAGCAGCGTGTCGAGGGAGACCAGGAGTTCATGGGCCGCGTAGACGGCGTCCACTCGGGCGGACTCCGGGTCGCCGGTCGACTTCTCGACGCGGTCGAGTTCGGCCGTGAAGGCCGCGTACGACTTCTTCGTCCACTCGGCGGGGTCCGTCCTCCGTGCCCGGGCCAGGACCTGGGCGAAGGTCTCGGCGACCGCCACGGCCACCGCGGAGTCGCGGGTGCCGCCGCCGACGAGGGCCGCCGTCACCTTGTAGGAGCGGGTGCCGTGGCGCAGGCCCTTGTCCTCGTAGGCGTACGCGCGCGTGTCCTTCTTCAGAACCTCCCACTGCCCGTCGCCAGTCGAGCGGGAGAGTGTGAAGGTCAGGGCGTCGTCCGGCTTGTTCCAGCGGGCGGTGGCGGTGTCGGCGTCGCGCTCGACGGAGAGCAGGAGCGCGTTCGCGCTGAAGGTGTCCACCGCCACCTTCGTGAACTCCGCGTCGCCCGTCGCCGCGAAGCCCGCGTGGACCGCGTACGGGAAGGGTGTGAAGAGTGTCGCGACCGTCAGCCAGGTGGTGCCGTCGGCCGACACCTGGCCGTGCACTCGGTGGCTGCCGGCGTCCCGGACGATCCGCAGGTACGGCGTCGCGGCCAGGGTCTGCCCGTCGAGCCGGCGGGTGATGGGTGAGCGCAGGTCGTCCTGCCAGTCGTGGCGGCTGTCGCGGGTGCGGTTGTGGAAGACGAGCCGTCCGTCCTTGTCCGCGCCGAAGAACAGATGGCGGGTGTCGGCGGCGATCCGGTCGCGGAGCATCAGTCCGGTGAGCGGCCCGCGTGCCCCTGTGACGCGGGTGGTGAGGGTGAAGCTGCCTGCCAACGGGCGGCTTACGTAGTGGAGTTGGTCTTCCATGTCGCGGGAGGGCACCTTGTAGTCGTCGCCCTCGCCGAGTCCGTCGCCGCGTGCGCCGAGCACTCGTATCGTCGAGCCGCGCACCGCCGTGCTGCCCGGTCTCGCCTTGCGCAGGGCGTCGTCGCGCCAGCCCGAGTTTCTTGGGCCGGGCGAAGCGGGCTTCGGGAGTTCGGTTCGGATGGTGTGCGAAGTCCAGCCTGGGCCTTGGCCGTTGACGGCGGTGACCGTGTAGAAGTACGTCTCGCCGGGGTGGGCGGAGGTGTCCGTGAAATGCCGGCCCGTCTCCTTCGAGGAGATGACCTTGTACGGGCCCTGCTGTCGGGTCGCCCGCCGCACCTCGTAGTGGGAGGCGCCCGCCGTCGTCTGCCAGGTCACCGTGACCGCTCCGTCGCCGGGGAGGGTGTGCACGAAGTCGACGTGTGCGGGCGGGAGTTCGGGCTCCTGGGCTGTCGGCAGCTTGAGTACCAGGCCCGTCCTGGGCGGGACCTTCACCTTGCCGCCGCGCACCGGGAGTTCCTTTCCCGTCACCAGGTCCAGGACCGTCGAACCGGTACGGCCGGTGGCCCGCGGCACCTCCACCTCGTACGACCGCTCGTTCCCATACGTCCTGCGGGTCGTGTTGAAGACGAAGAAGTAGCGGCCGTAACGGGCGGTCAGCAGGTCCGGGTAGCCCGAATAGGCATGGTCGGCCTCGAAGTTCTCGCGGTGGACCGTGCCGACGCCCGGCTGGTAGGTGATGGGTGCGATTTCGCCCGCCAGGGCCTGGAGTGCCGATGAGTCGCCCGTCTGCTGGTCCTCCATGAAGTCGACGTCGATGTTGTCCATGCGGGCCCAGTAGTCCTCGTACCGGAAGCGTGCGTTGGTGTTGATCTGCACGATGTGGTCGCGGTTCGCCTGCCGGACGTGCAGGCGTCCGTTGCGGGCGAACCCCCGCTGGCGTTCGTTGAGTTGGGCCCACAGGTGGAGGTCGCCGTCCCTCATCGAGACGAACATGCAGTCCACGTCGACCCAGGCGAAGCGCTCGTAGTCGGCACGGTTCACCGCCAGTGCGGTCAGTTCCGCAGGCGTGTAGTGGCCGAAGTCCGTGTGCGGGTGGACTGTTCCGGTCGGCTCGTGGGCCTTCAGGTAGGCGCAGGTCTCGCCGAGCGTGAGGTCGTACTTGTTCTTGCCTGTTACGGAGGCGAACGAGCTGAAGTACTGGTGGTCGGCCAGCTGTTGCTGGGCGAAGCCGACCGCCTCGCGGGCGAAGGAGCGGGTGACTGCCCAGCGGCTTCCGGTGTACCGGTCGGCGTGTTCGGCCATGTGCCGGGCCAGGGAGACGTAGTTGAGGATCCTGCCCTCGGAGATGCGCAGTACGTAGCCCGGGAAGCCCGGGTAGTTGGTGTTGCGCTCGTCGATCACCATCTCCATGCGCATCGTGCGCTTGAGGTTGTCGTCGAGGTCGGTCATCCGGGCCAGGGAGCGGGCGTGCAGGTTGCGCAGCGCGATCTCCAGGATCCGGTCGTTCAGGTCCTCGTCGCCCTTGTGGCCCCAGGTCCGGTGGAACCACTCGGGCAGGTAGTTGGTGGCCTCGCCGTAGTTGGCGACGTAGCCGTTCTCGCGGGTGTGGCCCGCCTCGGTGATCGTGGTGTAGTGCTTGCCCAGGGGCAGGCGGCGTACCAGGTTGCCGGCCTTGTCCAGCTTGGACTTGGCCAGGCCCTTGATGACGTACTTGATGTAGTCGTCCGTCCAGCGGGCCGTGGTGTCGTGGTAGAAGAGCGAGTGGAAGAGGTCCAGGTCCTGGCCGTCCGGGCCGACGAGGACCTCCTCGCCGAGGAAGGGCAGCCAGCCGAGCGCCTCGCCCGCGATACGGTGGCTGCGCGCCTTGCCCTCGTAGAACTCCGAGCCGATGACCCGCAGCCCCTCGTGGGCCTCCCAGGCGCCCTCGTAGGTGTACATCACCTGGTTGTAGATGTACGAGAGCCGCGAACGGGCGTAGTCGAAGTTGGCCTTGAGTACGCGGCCCCAGGCGGCCCGGCGGGTCAGTGGTGAGCCGTCGAGGTCGACGTCCTTGAGAGAGGTCCTGCTCTCGCTGGTGCCTGTGGTGAAGGGCTCGTCCAGGAATGCCTCGAAGGCCTCACGGCCGAGGACGTCCTTGTCCGCTATGAGGTTCTCGACGATGTAGAGGGCCTCGCCGAGTGCTCCGTAGTAGCCGCCCCAGTCCCCCTGGTGGCCGCCGCGGGCCAGGAGTCTCGTGTCGGCGTAGTAGTCCTCGGTGTGGTTGTCCACGCACTTGAAGACCCGCAGCAGGGCCGTCCGCCGGTCGGTTGCGGTCCGTGCCGGGCACCAGCCGGCCTGGGTCAACGCCGAGGTGTAGAAGCGGAGTTCGTCCTCGTAGCGGACGATGCTGAGCCTGGCCGTCGCCGATGCGTCGATCTTCGCCGAGTGGTCGTTGAAGAGCTTCACCTGTCCGGCCACATAGCCGTCGACGAGTGCCTGCTTCTGCGCCTCGGACAGGTCCGCGACCGTGTCCGTGGGCGGTGTGAAGTCGGCCTGCGGGTCGTCGCTCACGTCGAGGTACGCGCCGGTGTGGGTGTACGCGCGGTAGTAGCCGCGGGAGTCGGCGGTGACCTTGGCGGTGAACGCGGCGTCGTAGGTGCGCAGGGTGATCTCGGCGTGCTCGCGGCCCTTGGTGTGTTCCAGCGGCAGCATCACCGTGGCGTAGAAGAAGCGGCCGGGCAGCGGACGGACCGTGCCGGTGTTCAGCGCCTCGTAGTCGCCGGAGCGGCGGTAGCCGATCTGCTCGCCGTTGATGTACGCGATCGTCTTGTACGGGGAGGTGTCGCCGCCCCAGAACTTGACGGTCAGGTAGTTCTGGTGGAGGGGGTCGACCCGCATCATGAAGCGGAGGTCGCCGGTCTTGATGTCGGGGATGTCCAGGGGTCTGGCGACCCGGGCCCGGTCGCCCGCGTTGCCCTCGGCGGCGGCGGGGGCGGGGGCGGCTTCGTCCTG
>NZ_JAPWHT010000397.1:0-9764 GCF_027270795.1 Streptomyces sp. ActVer | reverse complement strand
AGCGGGGGGACCCCCATCGTCCCTTACTCAGGGGCTCCGCCCCCGAACCCCCGCTCCTCAAACGCCGGAGAGGCTGAAATACCTCAGGGCCGAGATACCCAAGGGGCGCGGGGAACTGCGCAATCTTTCAGGGGCGCGGGGAACTGCGCGGCCAGCCACAGCGGGCCCGCACCTTTCGGCCCCGCCCGCCCGCACACCTCAGCCCGACGCAGTCGCCCGGCTCAGGCGGCCGCCCAACTGCCGCACGTACTCCACGAGTTCAACCGGCTCATGCACGGTGAACTCGCAGTCCACCATCGCGAGCCGCACCGCCAGCCACTGCACGGCATCCCCGGAGGTGCTCCGCAGCCGACAGCTCCGGTCGTCGACCGGCTCGGGCACCCCGAGCCACCCCGGCAGCCGCGCGGCGATGAACTCCGCGGGGGCGGCGAACGTCACCGCGAACTCGTACGTCTCCTGCCGCCGCTGCATCGACTGCCGCAGATATTCGGCCGCACTCCCCGTCGGCATCTCACGGGGTGTGAAACGGGCCCCGGTCGCGAACGGGTCGGCCACCCGGTCGACCCGGAACGTGCGCCAGTCCTCGCGGTCGAGGTCGTACGCGACGAGGTACCAGCGGAGGCCGGTCGACACGAGCCGGTACGGCTCGGTCCGGCGCCTGCTCTCCGCCCCGTCCTTCGCCCGGTACGCGAACCGCAGCAACTCCCGCCCCGCGATCGTCGAGGCCATCACGGTCAGCGTCTCGGGTGCGATGCTCGCGCCGTCGCCGTTGGTCAGGGGAGTGGTCGCGGCCTGGAGGGTGGAGACGCGATGCCTCAGACGGCTCGGCAGGACCTGTTCGAGCTTGGCCAGCGCCCGTACGGACGCCTCGTCCACGCCCTCCACGGCGTGCCCCGCGCCTGCCCGCAGCCCGACCGCGATCGCCACCGCCTCCTCGTCGTCGAGGACCAGCGGCGGCATGGCCTTCCCGGCGACCAGCCGGTACCCGCCGTCCGCGCCCATCGTCGCCTGCACCGGATAGCCGAGCTCCCGCAGCCGGTCCACATCCCGCCGCACGGTCCGCCGCGACACCCCCAGCCGCTCGGACAACTCCCCACCGGGCCACTCCCGCGGAGTCTGGAGAAGAGAGAGCAACTGAAGCAGCCGTGCAGGGGTGTCGGTACTCATGGGGTCTCCCTCACATAGACGTGCCCCTTCAGGGGCGCGGGGCCGTATCGATTTGCGGCTCCGCCGCGTGGGCGCGACCAGCCACAACGCACCCGCACCCGCAAACGCGCCGCACCCTTCTTCAATTGCACCAAGAATGCCCCACCACTAGGACACGACCTGACCTACATCCCCCCTACCTTCAGAACATGACCTCTTCCAGCAGCACTCTCCCGTCCCCCCGGCCGGAGGCCGACCGCCGGCGCTGGTTCGCGCTCGCCATCGTGATGACCGCGGCCTTCATGGACCTGGTCGACGTCACGATCGTCAACGTCGCGATCCCGTCGATCCAGCGGGACGAGGGCGCGTCCTTCAGCCACATCCAGTGGATAACGGCCGGCTACGCGCTGGCCTTCGCGGCCGGCCTGATCACCGGCGGCAGGCTCGGTGACATCCACGGCCGCAAGCGGCTGTTCCTCATCGGCATCGGCGGATTCACGCTCGCGTCCGCGCTCTGCGGCTTCGCGGTGAACCCGGACATGCTCGTCGCCTCCCGCATCCTCCAGGGGGCCATGGCCGCGCTGATGGTGCCGCAGGTGCTGTCGATCGTGCACGCCACGTTCCCGGCGCACGAGCGCGGCAAGGTCTTCGGGATGTTCGGCGCGATCGTGGGACTCGGCGCGGTCTCGGGCCCGGTCCTGGGCGCGCTGCTCACCGAGTGGAACCTGTTGGGCCTGGAGTGGCGGCCGATCTTCCTCATCAACCTGCCGGTCGGCATCGCGGGTCTCGTCCTCGGCCGGAAGTTCATCACCGAGTCGAAGGCCCCGCACGCCCTCAAGCTCGACCTCGTCGGAGTCGTCCTCGTCACCCTCGGCCTGCTGATGCTCCTCTACCCGCTGACCCGCGGCCGCGAGCTGGGCTGGCCGGTGTGGGGGTACGTCGTGATGGCCGGCTCCCTCGTGGTCTTCGCGGCGCTGGTGGCGTACGAGAAGAGGAAGGCGGCGCGCGACGGTTCCCCGCTCGTCGAGCTCTCCCTCTTCAAGGTGAAGAGCTTCGCCGCGGGCATCGCCGTGCAGACGGTCTTCGGCGTCGGCCTCGGCATCTTCTTCCTGGTCTGGACGCTCTACATGCAGGTCGGCCTCGGCTGGAGCGCGCTGCGCGCCGGTCTGACCGGCATTCCGTTCTCCATCGCGGTCTCGGTGGCGGCGGGCATGTCGGTGCAGAAGCTGGTGCCGAGGTTCGGGCGGAAGGTGCTCCAGGGCGGCGCGCTGATCATGGCGGCGGGTGTCCTGCTCTACATCTGGGAGGCCGAGCGGTACGGCATGTCCATCGCCTCCTGGCAGATGGCGCTTCCGCTGGTTGTCATGGGGGCCGGCATGGGTCTGATCGTGGCCCCGCTGACGGACGCGATCCTCTCCGAGGTGCCGCGTGAGCACTCCGGTTCGGCGTCCGGCCTGATCAACACGGTTCAGCAGATGGGCAACGCCCTCGGCCTCGGCCTGGTCTCCGTCGTCTTCTTCGGCTCGATGTCCGACCACCTGCCCGGACCCGAGGTGGGCCCCGCCTTCGTCGACGCCTTCCAGAACGCGCTGGTCTGGGTCGCCGTGGTGATGACGGCCATCTTCCTGCTGATGTTCGCCCTCCCGAAGCGGCCCGCCCAGCACGTGGAGGGAACGGAGACCGCCGAGACCCCGGGGATCACGCCGCTCGACAAGGCGCCCGAACTCGTCGGCTGACCACAGCGGCGGACGGCAGCCGTTGATGACAACAGCCGTCGGCGGCAGCGATTGACGACGGCGGCCGACCGGATCCGGCATCGCGAGGCCCGGCCCCTCAGGGGGCCGGGCCTCGCCGTATGCCCGGCCATGCCCGGCCCGATGTCCGTTCATGCCCACATTCATGCCCGAACCTGTTTACTTTGCGGAAATCTGGGCGTAGCCTCACGCTGAAACCACAGGTTCGGGCACTGAGCGGAGGCGAACGGACATGTACGCACCGGAGCGACAGCAGGAGATCCTCCGGCTCGCACGTGACGGCGGCCGTGTGGATGTCGTGTCGCTGGCGGAGGAGTTCCAGGTCACGGCGGAGACGATCCGGCGGGACCTCAAGGCCCTCGACCGGGCGGGACTGCTGCGCCGGGTCCACGGCGGTGCCATCCCGGCCGGGCGGCTCGACTTCGAGCCCGACCTCGCCGAGCGCGAGACCACCGCGGCCGACGAGAAGGACCGCATCGCCAAGGCCGCCCTGGCCGAACTGCCGGACAAGGGCACGATGATCCTCGACGCGGGCACGACCGTCGCCCGCCTCGCCGGGGCCCTCCCACTGGAGGCGACGCTCACCGTCGTGACGCACAGCCTCCCCATCGCGGCCCGCCTCGCCGACCACCCCGGCATGCAGCTCCATCTCATCGGAGGCCGCGTCCGGCACCGTACGCGCGCGGCGGTCGACGCCTGGGCGCTGCGGGCGTACGGAGAGATCCGCGCGGACGTCGTCTTCCTCGCGGCGAACGGCTTCTCCGCCGAGCACGGCCTGACCACCCCGGACCTCGCCGAGGCCGCCGTGAAGCGGGCGGCCCTCGCCGCCGCGCGCCGCGTGGTGCTGCTCGCCGACTCGGCCAAGCACGGCCAGGAACACTTCGCGCGCTTCGGCGACCTCAGC
Source organism: Streptomyces sp. ActVer (assembly GCF_027270795.1). Lineage (NCBI taxonomy): Bacteria > Bacillati > Actinomycetota > Actinomycetes > Kitasatosporales > Streptomycetaceae > Streptomyces > Streptomyces sp. ActVer. The sequence goes on along the minus strand of NZ_JAPWHT010000397.1, from coordinate 5,960 downwards.
GAGGTGGACCTGTTGATCACCGACAGCGGGCTGAGCCCCGAAGACGCGACCGCCATCGAGCGCGGCGGCACGGAAGTAGTGCGCGCATGATCCTCACCGTCACCCCGAACCCGTCCCTGGACCGTACGTACGAGGTCCCCTCGCTCGACCGCGGTGAGGTCATACGGGCCACCGGCGAGCGCATGGACCCGGGCGGCAAGGGCGTCAACGTCTCGCGGGCCGTCGCCGCGGCCGGCCGGCGCACCGTCGCCGTGCTGCCGCTCGGCGGAGCGCCCGGCGCGCTCGTCGCCGACCTCCTGGACGCCCAGGGCATCGAGGTCGCACCGGTTCCGGTGGCCGGGGCGACCCGCTCGAACATCGCGCTCGCCGAGGCCGACGGCGTACTGACGAAGATCAACGCACCCGGGCCCGAACTCACCTCCGCCGAGGAGGAGTTGCTCCTGGAGACCGTGCGCGAGCAGTCCGGCGACGCCGACTGGATCGCCTGCTGCGGCAGCCTGCCGCGCGGCCTCGCCCCCTCCTGGTACGCCGAGATCGTCGCCCGCGCCCACCGGGCGGGCGCCCGCATCGCCCTCGACACCTCCGGCCCGGCCCTGCTCGCGGCCCTCCGCGAACGGCCCGACGTCGTCAAGCCCAACGCCGAGGAACTCTCCGAGGCCGTCGGCCGCCCCCTCGTCACGGTCGGCGACGCGGTCAAGGCCGCCGAGGAACTGCGCGAGCTGGGCGCCCGTGCCGTGCTCGCCTCCCTCGGCGCCGACGGGCAGTTGCTCGTCAGCGAGGAGGGCGCGTGGTTCGCGGGCGCACGCGTCGACGTCGTACGCAGCAATGTGGGCGCGGGCGACTCCTCGCTCGCCGGATTCCTCATCGCCGGCGGCAGCGGTCCCGGCGCGCTCGCCTCCGCGGTGGCCCACGGCGCGGCCGCCGTCCAGCTTCCGGGCAGCGTGATGCCGAGCCCGGCGGACCTCGACCCGTCCGCGGTGACCGTCACCTCCGAGATCCCCGTGGACCGCGTACTGACGGAGCAGGTGTCATGACCGGCCGCCGACTCCCGCGCACGGACTTCCGCGCAACCCACGAACCGGCCCTGATGCGGCGGGGACTCCCCTTACCCGCCGCAGCCGCCGCCGCACGGACGCGGGGCCTCCCCGGCCCCGGCCTCGTTTCAGCACACCCCGTAATTCCCGTAACCGCCGCAGCTTTCGACCGCGGCACCCCCGTCCCCACCCTCGCCCACAAATCTCCCCGGGCGATACGCGTGCGAAGGAGCCCGCGATGAGCGAGATGATCACCGCGGACCTGGTCGATCTCGACCTGTCCGCCGATACGAAGGAAGCGGCGGCGCGCGCCCTCGCCGAGCGCATGGTGTCCCTGGGCCGGGTGACCGACCTGGACGGCTTCCTCGCCGACGTGGCCGCCCGCGAGGCCCAGATGCCGACCGGCCTCGACGGCGGCATCGGCATCCCGCACTGCCGCAGCGAGCATGTCACCGAGCCGACGCTCGCCTTCGGGCGCAGCGCGGCCGGGATCGACTTCGGCGCGCCGGACGGCCCCGCCGACCTGATCTTCCTGATCGCCGCCCCGGCCGGCGCGGACGACGCCCACCTCACGATCCTGTCGTCACTGGCCCGCCAGCTGATGAACGCCGAGTTCACCTCGGCGCTGCGGTCGGTGGGCGACGCGGCGGGGGCAGCCGCCCTGATCCGCGGCGACGAGCCCGCGACCACCCCGGCACCCGCCACCGCGGCCGCCGAGCCCGTGGCCGACGGCTCCGAGGCATCCGGTGACTCCTCCGCCGACTCCGAGGCGGCGTCCGGGACCACCCCTGCCCCGGTCTCCGAACCTGCCTCCGAGCCTGCCCCGGCCCCCGCCTCAGCCGGTACGGGCGACGAAGGTGCCGCCGAAGGCAAGGGCGGGCGACCGTTCCGTATCGTCGCCGTCACCTCCTGCCCCACCGGTATCGCGCACACCTACATGGCGGCCGAGTCGCTGGAGAACGCGGGCCGCGACGCCGGTGACGTCGAGGTCGTCGTCGAGACGCAGGGCTCGGCCGGTTTCAGCCGGCTTGACCCGGCCGTCATCGCCGCGGCGGACGGCGTGATCTTCGCGCACGACATGCCCGTACGGGAGAAGGACCGGTTCGCCGGGAAGCCCACCGTGGACGTCGGCGTGAAGGCGGGCATCAACAAGCCCGCCGAGCTGATCGCCCAGGTGCGCGGCAAGGCCGAGCGCGGCGAGGTCACGGCGGCCGCCGGGCCCCGCGGCGGTACGCCGGTGGAGCGGGCCGGGGAGCCCGGTGAGGGCTACGGCACCAAGCTCCGCAAGTGGCTGATGTCCGGCGTGAGTTACATGGTCCCGTTCGTGGCCGCGGGCGGTCTGCTGATCGCGCTCGGGTTCGCGATCGGCGGCTACCAGATCAACGAGGCCAAGCCGGTCACCGAGGTCTTCAACTGGGGCCAGGTCGACAGTTGGGCAGCGCTGCTCTTCCAGATCGGCGGCGTCGCCTTCGGCTTCCTGATCCCCGTCCTCGCCGGTTACATCGCCTACGGCATGGCCGACCGGCCCGGTCTCGTGCCCGGCTTCGTCGGCGGCATGATCTCCGCCAACATCGCCGCGGGCTTCCTCGGCGGTCTGGCCGCGGGTCTGCTGGCCGGTGGTGTCGTCCTCGCCATCCAGCGGATCAAGATCCCACCGGTGCTGCGCGGCATCATGCCGGTGGTCGTGATTCCACTGGTCTCCTCGATCGTCGTCGGCTTCCTGATGTTCATCGTCATCGGCAAGCCCATCGCCGAGGCACAGAAGGCCATGACGGACTGGCTGTCCGGCCTCTCCGGCACCAACGCCGTCCTGCTCGGCGTGCTGCTCGGCCTGATGATGTGCTTCGACCTCGGCGGCCCGGTCAACAAGGTCGCGTACGCCTTCGCCACGGGCGGTATCGCCGTCCAGGACCCGAGCGGGTCCGCGATGAAGATCATGGCGACGGTCATGGCGGCCGGCATGGTCCCGCCGCTGGGCATGGCCCTGGCCACCACGATCCGCAAGAAGCTGTTCACCACGGCGGAGCGGGAGAACGGCAAGGCCGCCTGGGTCCTGGGCGCCTCCTTCATCTCCGAGGGCGCGATCCCGTTCGCGGCGGCCGACCCACTGCGGGTCATCCCCGCCTCGATGGCGGGCGGCGCGGTCACCGGCGCCCTGACCATGGCCTTCGGCTCGACCCTGCGCGCCCCGCACGGCGGCATCTGGGTCACCTTCCTGATCGGCAAGCCGTTCCTCTACCTGCTCGCCATCGCGATCGGCACAGCAGTCACGGCAGGCCTGGTCATCGTCCTGAAGGGCATGCGCAAGACGCCCCTGGGCGCCGACGAGGACAAGACCCCGGAGGCTCCGGCGCCCGCCCAGAAGAAGGAACCGATAGCAGCCTGAACGCTCCGCTGAGGAGTAACAAAGACGGGTGGGCCGGGACTGAGAAGTCCCGGCCCACCCGTCGTGCCCCGTCACCGGGTCGCGGGGTGCCTTTTCAAGCAGGCGGGGCCCTTCCAGGGGCGCGGGGTGCTTCTTCAAGCGGGCAGGGCCGACAGCGGCTTTTTAGGGGCGCGGGGCTGTATCGATTTGCGGCTCCGCCGCGTGGGCGCGACCGGCCACGACGAACCCGCAGATCACCCGCCGGCCTCGCTACCCTGCTGAACCGCCGGAGGCGGACGCGCGCCGCTCCATGGCGTCCCGCGCATCCTCCTCGGACGGATACACCTCACACATGTGCCGCCCATCGGGCGTAGCCGTGTGCTCGACCTCCCACAGGGACAGCTCCCGCCCGTCGTGGAGCAGAAACGCGTGCTCGTAGAGCGAGAAGCACATCCCCCGCTCACCGGCCCGGCACGGCCGCCCGAAGGCCTGGGTGATCTGGTGCGCGAACGCCATCTGCAGCAGATCGGCCATGTCCTCGCCCGGCCGGTCCGGGTTCTCCGCGCGCCGCAGCAGCCGCCGCCCGTGATCCGCGGAGTCGTCGGGAACGTACGCGTGCAGCGGCTCGGGGACGTGCGACACCCGCACCATCACCGGCAGTTCGAAGTCCGGCGCGTCCGCCGGGAGCGGCAGCCGCCCCGTCGCGGTACGCAGCTCCTCCTCGTCCTCGTACACCTCGTGCTGCGTCTCGCGGCTCGGCGCGGTGTTGTGGACGAGCTCCCAGAGCGTGAGCGCGCTCCCATCGGCCAGCAGCCAGGTGTGCCGGTACGTCTCGCGGTGCAGCCCCGCACTGTGGTGCGCGGAGTGCAGCGAACTGTCGTGGGCCAGCGCCCGGTCCAGCCGCCGTATCGTCTCGTCCGGCAGCTCGAAGGAGTTCAGGGCACGGCCGAGGAGCCGCGCGAGATGCTCCTCCGGAGACTCGGGCGACTCGGCTGGCTCGTACGCTGCCGTCTCGTACGGAACGCTCAAGGCTTCTCCCGGCGTTGCTGCATGTCACCTTGTGGGTGCATACCGTAGCCCCTCGGGCGGACATCATGTCCGGGAACCGAGAAAACGTACGCACGGAAAACGCCGGGGCCGTGTGAGGAGTTCCCACACGGCCCCGGCGAAGCGTCAAAACCCCTTGGTCAGAGGGCACTTCCCGCGGTCCAGGCACTCCATGCCATGTTCCAGCCGTTGAGACCGTTGTCCGGTGCGACCGTCTTGTCGGGGGAGTTCTTGACGGTCACGACATCGCCCACGAGCGAGTTGTCGAAGAACCACTTGGCGACCGTGTCGCCGCCCGCGCCCCGCACGTCCGCCATCCCCACGCAGCCGTGGCTGGTGCCCTGCTTCCCGAAGGGTGGATTGCCCTTGTTGTACCAGTAGTTGCCGTGGATGAAGGTCCCCGAGGTCGTCAGCCGCATCGCGTTCGGCACGTCCGCGATGTCGTACTCGCCGCCGTAGCCGACCGTCGACCCGTTCATCCGCGTCTGCCGGAACTTCTCCGAGATCGCCATCTGCCCGTTGTACGTGCTGTTGTCCGGGCTGCCCGCCGAGATCGGGATCGTCTTCACGGTCCTGCCGTCACGAACCACCGTCATGGTCTGCGTGCTGACGTCGACCGTGGACACCTGGGAGCGCCCGACCGTGAAGGTGACCGTCTTGTCCTGCACCCCGTAGACGCCGTTCGCGCCCTCGACACCGTCCAGGTCGATCTTCATCGTGACCTTGGAACCGGCCTTCCAGTACGCCTGGGGCCGGAAGTCCAGCCGCTGCGCGCCGAACCAGTGCCCGACCACCTTCTGGCCGCTGCTGGACGTGACGGTGATGTGCGACTGCACGGCCTTCCTGAACTTCCCGTCGCCGATCGCCTTGTCGAAGGTGAACGACACCGGCATCCCGACGCCGACCTTCGTGCCACCGTCCGGTGTGTACGTCCCGATGAAGCTGTTGTCCGTGGACACCGTCGTGAAGATGGAGTTGGCCGCCGACGGCTTCCCGTCGCCGTCCTTCGCGGTGGCCGATATCTGGTACTTGGTCCCGCGCTCCAGCTGCTCCTTCGGCTTCCAGCTCTTCCCGTTCGCCGCGAGCGTCCCCGGTACGGCCGCCCCCGTGGCCGACTCCTTCATCGACACCTCGGTCAGCCTGCCGTCGCTGACCTTCACCCCGGTCGAGTTGATCGACGCCGCCGTCGAGCCGTCCTCGGCGGAGATGAGGATCTTCGCCGCCGAGGACTTGGTGTCGCCGTTCTTGTCCTCGGACTTGTTGTCGGCCTTGGAGGAGGACACCGACGCCGACCGCGCCCTCGCCCACCTCATCGAACGCGGCCACACCGAAGGCGCCTTCGACCCCGCCCTGGACGTCGACTGGATCGTCCAGACCCTGTGGTCCCTCCTGTACGTGGCCTGGCAACGCGGCCGCACCGGAGGAACCAAGCACGAGGCCCTGACCTTGTGCCTACGCACTCTCCGGAAGGCGGTTGCTCCGGGGGCCTAGAGGCCTTTCGGGCGGGCGGGCTG
>NZ_JAPWHT010000396.1:0-9833 GCF_027270795.1 Streptomyces sp. ActVer | reverse complement strand
CGCCCCTCGCCACCCGACGGCCGGCGCACCGGGCGCCGCGACGCGCGGCCCCGTACGCGGCGACAACCCTGGAGACGACGGCTCGCCTCAGCGGCCACGCACACGCCGACACCTACCGACGGCTCGTATCGGGCCCCGGCTGGCCCATGGTCGTACGCGCAGATCTCGTGCCCGCCGCCACCGGCCGCCAGGACCGGCGCACACCGCTCGCGTGCTTCGTGCAGTTCACCGACCTCCATCTCACCGACGTGCAGAATCCGCTGCGCACCGAGTTCCTGCGGTCGCGCAGGCCCGCCGCGTGGCGGGCCCAGGAGGCGCTGACGGTGGCGGGGGCGGTGGCGCTCGTGGAGCAGGTGAACGCGCTCGGCGAGGGCCCGCACACCGGCCTCGCGCCCGGGTTCGTGATGACGACGGGCGACAACGTCGACAACAACTCCGCGATCGAACTGGAGTGGTTCCTCACGCTGATGAGCGGCGGCAGGATCACTCCCAACAGCGGGGATCCGGCGACGTACGAAGGCGTCCAGAACTCCGGCCTGCCCCTCTATTGGCACCCGGACGACGCTGCCCTGCGCGACCTCGACAAGCGGCGCGGGCTGCCCCGCATACCCGGCTTCCTCGACGCCGCGATACGGCCCGTCACCAGCCCGGGGCTCGACATCCCCTGGTACTCCACGGTCGGCAACCACGACGACATTCCCGGCGGCTGTCTGTCACCCGCGCTGGGCGACTTCGCCGTCGGCTCCCGCAAGCTGCTGTCGGTCCCTGCCACGGACGCGGCCGCCTACGCGAAGGCGCTGCAGACCGGGGACGACCCCAAGAGCGAGGTGCTGACGGCGATCCTGAAGAGGCACGCGGCCTCGGCGCGGACGGTGACGGCCGACGAGCGACGCCGGCTGTGCACCCCGCACGAGTACCTGGCCGCGCATCTCGATCCCGCCTTCGCCGGAGCGGGCCCGGTCGGCCACGGCTACACGGAGAACAACCTGGACGGCGACCGGATGTACTACACGTTCCGGGTCGCCGAGAACGTCATCGGCATCAGCATCGACACGACGTATCGCAGCGGCCACTACGAGGGGTCGCTGGGGACCGATCAACTCCGCTGGCTGGAGCGGACGCTGGCCGCGCACAGTTCCCGGTCCTACGACGCCGACGGCCGGCTCGTCCGCAATCGCGGGGCCGACGACGCCCATGTCCTGGTCTTCAGCCACCACCACAGTCCGAGCATGACCCGCCGCCCCGACGCCGCCCGCACGGAGGAGCCGCGGCACGACGGTGCGGAGGTCCTGGCCCTGCTCCACCGGTTCCCGAACGTAGTGGCCTGGATCAACGGCCACAGCCATGTCAACCGGATCACACCCCACGCGCACCCCACGCCCGTCCGGTCCTTCTGGGAGGTCAACACCGCCTCCCACCTGGACTACCCGCACCACGCCCGCGTGATCGAACTGGCCGACAACGGGGACGGCACGGTGTCCCTGTTCACCACCCTCGTCGAGTCGGCCGCCCCGCACCGCACCGACCCGGACTTCACCGATCTGTCGGCGGTGGGGCTGGCCTCCCTGTACCGGGAGCTGTCGCACAACGCCCCCGACCTGGCCACGGGCATGACGGCCGGCGTCCACGAGGGCTGGGCCGGCGGTCCCGGCGACCGCAACGTGGAACTGCTGGTGGCCGCCTCCGCGTCACGCTGACGCCGTCGCGCTGAAGCCACCGTCCCGGCGCGAGCCCGGTGGCGGGGGGGAATCACCGTGCCGCGCTCGCTGTTGTCGCGCGCAGCAGCCCTCGTACGCATCCCGCGTACACGTCCCAAGGAGGCCGACCGTGTACGGCGACCCGGCAACGATCCGCAAGATCCTCAGCGAGTCCGGCGGCACCTGGGCGATCGTCGGCCTGTCGTCGAACGAGCGGCGTGCCGCGTACGGCGTGGCGGACGTCCTCCAGCGCTACGGCAAGCGCATAGTCCCGGTCCACCCGAAGGCCGAGACGGTCCACGGTGAGAAGGGGTACGCCTCGCTGGAGGACATCCCCTTCGACGTCGATGTGGTCGACGTGTTCGTCAACAGCGACCTCGCCGGCCCGGTCGCCGACGAGGCGGTCGCCATCGGCGCCAAGGCGGTCTGGTTCCAGCTGGGCGTCATCGACGAGTCCGCCTACGACCGCACCCGCGCGGCCGGCCTCGACATGGTCATGGACCGCTGCCCGGCGATCGAGATCCCGCGCCTGGGCTGACGTGCACGGTGGGTGCTGGACGTGAACCCACAGCAGAACCGGATGTGAACCCACAGCAGAACAGGGGCAGTTGGGCGGGTTATTGGTCTAGGCCAAACCGCCCTGCCCCAGTATCCTCATGCGTGGCCAGCGGCACACAATCCCCCCACCCAGGTTGCGTGCCGGCTCGGGCGACACCCACACAACCCTGCCCCAGGCAGCCGGGTGACTTCCCCATTCCCCGCCTCATGGAGGGTCACGGTGAAAGTTCGCACCCGAAGCTCGGCGCTCATCGGCACCATCTGCCTCGTCGCATCCCTCGCCCTGACCACGGCGTCCGCCGACGAGCCCGCCGCCCCGCGTCAGGCGGCGAAGGTCGCGCTCAAGGAAGTGGCCAAAGCCCAGAACCCGATCGCCGGTGCCGCCGGACCCGGTGGCACGGTCTGGATAGCCGAACGCGCGGGCACGGTACGCGTCCTGGACGACAAGGGGCTCGGCGAGCCCGTCCTCGACATATCCGGCGACACCACCACCGACGGCGAACGCGGCCTGCTGGGCATCGCGTTCGACAAGCGGTTCGCGCACTTCTACATCTCGTACACGAACCTCCAAGGCACCAGCACCGTGGACGAGTTCGCCGTGCGGCACGGCAAGATCCGGCCGAACACCCGGCGCACCGTCATCACCCAGACGCAGCCCTACCCGAACCACAACGGCGGTGACATCAGGTTCGGCCCCGACGGCTACCTCTACATCGCGCTCGGCGACGGCGGCTCGGGCGGCGACCCGCACGGCAACGGACAGAACCTCGACACACTGCTCGGCAAAATGCTGCGGATCGACCCGCAGGGCGGCAAGCCGTACGCGATCCCGCGGGACAACCCCTTCGTGAACGACCCGAACGCGAAGGACGAGATCTGGGCGTACGGGCTGCGCAACCCGTGGCGGTTCTCCTTCGACGCGCGCACCGGCGACCTGCTGATCGGTGACGTCGGCCAGAGCGACTGGGAGGAGATCGACTGGGCCCCGGCGAAGAGCAGGGGCGGCGAGAACTACGGCTGGTCCCAGATGGAGGGCACCCATCCCTTCCGGGGCGGAACGGAACCCGCGAACCATGTGCCGCCGGTGTACGAGTACGACCGCACCGGGCTGGGCTGCTCGGTGACCGGCGGATACGTCTACCGCGGCAGGGCGATCCCGGACCTCAGGGGGCAGTACGTGTTCAGCGACTACTGCGACGGCACCCTGCGCACCCTGCGGATGAAGAACGGGAAGGTGACCGGCGAGAGCGACCTCGGAGTCAACGGCGGAGAGGTCATCTCGTTCGTCCAGGGCGGCGACGGCGAACTGTACGTGCTCGCCATCGGTGGCAGCGTCTCCCGCATCGACCCGGCGTGACCACTGCCCGCTGAAGCGGACCTACGAACCCGCTGAAGCGCACCGGCGAAGAGGAACGGCCCGCTGCCCGGCGATCGGGATCCCGCGCCGGGCCGCGGAGCCGGCGCACGCTCACGGGTTGCGCGGCGCCGGCGCCCCCTGCCCGTACGCGCGCCGACTCGCGTCGGACGGCGCCTCGAAAAGGGAGCCGGACTCTTCGGCCCAGGCCGCCTGCCGCGTGGGCGCACGCCGGCCGGCGACAGGGCGCCGCCAGTCGCCGTCCCCGAGGACCAGCATCGGGTCGAACATCACCACCACTGCCGCGAGCAGCAGGAAGAGGGCCGGGCCGAGGAGCATGGGGAGCAGGAGCGAGTAGGCGGAGCCGCCGACGCCGGGCGAGCCGGTCGCGCCATGAAGGTGCACGCTGAGAGCCGCCATGCCCGTGTAGTGCATGCCGGAGACAGCGACGCCCATGACGAGGCTGGCCCCCAGGCTGGTCATGAAGCCGCGGATGGCGACCGCGGCCCAGAGAGCGGCGGTGGCGGCGACGATGGCTATCACGACGGAGAGGGCCACCATGCGGACGTCGTACTGCAGGCTGCCGTTCAAACGGATGGCGGCCATGCCTATGTAGTGCATGGCGGCGACCCCGACGCCCGTGAAGGTGCCCGCCATGAGGAGGGTCGCCGTGTTCGCGCCGCGGTAGCCGACGGCGAAAACTCCCAGGCCGACGACGACAATCGCCACGGCGAGGCTGAGAATCGTCAGGCCGACGTCATAGCGAATTCGGCTTTCCGCGACCTGGAATCCGATCATGGCGATGAAATGCATCGTCCATATTCCGCTTCCGATCGAGGCCGCTCCGAGCGCCAGCCAGCCCGGCTTCCACGACTGGTCGTTGCGGAGTGACCGGGTGATGCAGCGCAGCCCCAGAGCCGCTCCCAGGCACGCCATGACGTAGGCCGCCAGCGGCGTGACCATCCCGTAGCTGAATCCGTCGACAGTTCCTTGCATATGCCAACATCCCCCCGAAAAACAAGTGTTGCGGGGGACAGATGTACGCGCCGTGACAGGCGGGAGCAAGCGTTTTCGATTGATTCGCAGTGAACTGCATGCCGGGTTCATCAATTCCGGTCATCGATGGGCTTTTTTCAGCCGGATGCATTCATTCTGGTGGCGCGATCCCGTCGTTCCGGCAGTGCGCCCCCACCGGTCCGGTCGCGCGGTCCCGTCGGTCCGGCAGACACGACCTCACCGCTCCTTCCGCGACGCGACCGTGAACTGCGCGCCGTCGGGGTCCCGCAGGACCGCCTCCTGCCAGGACGCGCCCTCCTGGACCGTGCCCCCGTGGGCCAGCGCCGCGCTCACGCACTCGTCGACGTCGTCGACCGCGAAGTGGACCTGCCAGTGCGGCCGGACCGTGGGATCGGGCGCCGCCTCCACCGCACCGGAGTGGATACGGGCCACCACGTCGCCGTCGCTGCGCAGCACGACCTCGTCGCCGTCGTAGTGGACCTCGATGCAGCCGGGCTCCGAGGTGGCCCACTCCAGGACCTCCCCGTAGAACATCGCGGCGTCGAAGGCGTTGCGCGTGTGCAGCCGCAGGAAGGCGGGGGCCGCCCGGCGCCAGGTCTCCCAGCCGGCGACGAGCTGGCCCTCCCAGATGCCGAAGACGGCTCCGTCGCGGTCGGCCAGCAGGGCGGCGCGGCCCGGCGGGAAGCCGATGGGCCCGACCGCCGTCGTACCGCCGCGCTACTGGCCCCGGGCGACGGCCTCGTCCGCGCTGTCCACGGCGAAGTACGGGGTCCAGGCGACGGCCATCTGCCACATGGAGGCCACGGCGGCGATGCCCGCGACGGGCACCCCTTCCGCGTACGCGATCCGGAACCGGTCCATCAGCCTGGCCTCCCGGAAGCGCCAGCCGAGCACCGCCCGGTAGAAGTCCTCTGCGGCCTGCTGGTCGCGCGCCGTCAGGCTGACCCAGCACGGGGCGCCGACCACCGCATGGCTGGAGATGACGTCGCTTCGGAGTGTTGCGTCGCGGTTCATGGCAGTACCGTCCTGAATCGGGCCGACCGGCGTACGCGGACGTCCGGCAGCGTCGGAAGCACCCTCGGGGCCGTGGTTCCGTCACCTCCAGCATCACCCGCATCGGCGTCCCGCGCCCGGAGGCATTTCCGGCTCACGCCCCGAGTACCCGAGGGCCCCGGCCGAAACAGGCCGCCTCAGTCGTGCGCCGGCCGGTCGCTCAGCCGGTGATCGGCCAGGTTCAGGGCCTCGTCCACGACCCGGCGGAGGTGGCCGTCGCGCAGGGAGTAGATCACCCGGCGGCCCTCCTTGCGTGTGTTGACGAGACCTGCGAGCCGCAGCCGGGCCAGATGCTGACTGACGGCCGGACGGGCCGCTCCGCAGCGTTCCGTGAGCGTCGTGACGTCGGCCTCGTCCTCGGCCAGCGCGTGCAGCAGGACGAGCCGGGTGCGGTCCCCCAGCAGGGCGAGAACCTCCGCTGCGAGGGCGAACTGCTCCTCGCCCGGCATGCGCGGATGCTCATTGTTCGCAGGTGATAGGTGCATGCGTGCGCTCATACGCACATAATGGCTCCGTGGGCATCACCAAGTCCACCGAGCACGCCGGCGAACCGAGCACGCCGGAAACCGGAACTGAAACCGGAAAGGGGATCCATGTGAGCGCCGGGCACCACGGGCACAGCCACCAGGACGAGCACGGGCACGAGCACCACCACCAGGGGCACCGGCAGGACGGCGGCGCCCCCGGCCACGAACACGGCGCCGGGCACCCGCCCCGCGTCCGCCACGGCCTCCGTCACCGTCTCGCCCACCGCTTGGCCCACCTCCTCAAGCCCCACTCCCACGCGTCCACCGACAAGGTCGACCCGGCCCTCGAGTCCTCGGCCCGAGGCATCCGGACCCTCTGGATCTCGCTGGCTATCCTCGGCGTGACCGCGGTGGCCCAGGCGGCCGTCGTCGTGGTCTCCGGTTCGGTCGCGTTGCTCGGCGACACCGTGCACAACGCGGCGGACGCGCTCACCGCCGTACCGCTCGGCATCGCCTTCGTGCTGGGCAGAAGGGCGGCGACGCGCCGGTTCACGTACGGCTACGGCCGGGCGGAGGACCTGGCGGGACTCGTGATCGTGCTGACGATCGCCGCGTCCGCGGTCTTCGCGGGCTGGACGGCCATCGACCGGCTGTTCGCACCGCGCCCGGTCGAGCACATCCCGATCGTCGCCGCGGCGGCCGTCGTCGGCTTCGCGGGCAACGAGTGGGTGGCCCGCTACCGCATCCGTGTGGGCCGCGAGATCGGCTCGGCGGCGCTCGTCGCCGACGGACTGCACGCGCGCACCGACGGATTCACCTCGCTCGCCGTGCTCCTCGGCGCGGGCGGCGCCGCGCTCGGCTGGCAACTCGCCGACCCGGTGGTCGGGTTGGCCATCACGGTCGCCCTGCTCCTGGTGCTGCGCGACGCCGCGCGCGAGGTCTTCCGCCGGGTCATGGACGCGATCGACCCGGAGCTGGTCGACGCGGCCGAGCGGGCGCTGCGCCAGGTGCCGGGCGTACAGGCGGTGGGTGAGCTGCGGCTGCGCTGGATCGGCCACCGGCTGCGGGCCGAGGTGGCGGTGGTCGTCGACGGCGAGGCGAGCGTACGGCAGGCCCACGGCATCGCGGTCGAGGCCGAGCACGCCCTGCTGCACGCCGTCCCGGGACTCACCGCGGCCCTGGTCCACGCGGACCCGTCACCCGCGCCGGGCGAGACGGACCCCCACCTCGCCCTGGCCCACCACACGGCAGCCTGACGGAACGGGTCAGGCGACCCCGAGCCCCTCCAGCACCACGGCATTCGGCAGCTCCGCGAACACCTTGCCCGGGATGAGCAGCTTCCCCCGCCGACGGCCGCTGCCGACCAGCACGTACGGGAGGTCGACCACGGCCGGGTCCACCAGCACCAGCCAGTCCGCGGGGAGTCCGATCGGTGTGATGCCGCCGTACTCCATGCCGGTCTCGCCGGTCGCCGTGTCCATCGAGGCGAACGAGGCCTTGCGTGCGCCGAGTTGACGGCGCACGGCGCCGTTCACGTCGACGCGGGTGGTCGAGAGCACGACGCACGCGGCGAGCGTGCTCTCGCCGCCACGCTTGCCCGCGACGACCACGCAGTTGGCCGACCGGTCGAGGAGGTCCTTGCCGTAGTGCTCGACGAAGGTGGCGGTGTCGGCCCACTCCGGCTCGGTGTCGACGTACACGATCTGGTCGGCGGAGACGCTGCCGCGCCACTGGCGTACGGCGTCGGCGACCGGGCGGGTCAGTGTGTCGAGGCAGTCGGGAGCGGGGGTGGCGTCGTCGAACTGTCCGATGGGTGCGCGCATGACGGCACGCTAACAGCCGTGCGCACGGCGCCGGACGAGGGTCTCAGTGCACGCCCGGGACCGACACGGCCATGACCATCTCCAGCGGCACCCCGCCCGAATTGGCGTACGTGTGAGGGGTGTTGGCCTCGAAGGAGACGCTCGCGCCGGCGGGGACGCGGTACTCCTCACCGTCGACGGTGAGCGTCAGCTCGCCCTTCGTGACGTGCAGGAGCTCGACCGTGCCCGTGGGGTGCGGGTCGGAGGGGCTGCCCTCGCCCGGCATCAGCAGCCAGTCCCACATCTCCAGCGGGCCGGGCGCCTCGGTGCCCGCGAGGAGCCGGTTGTAGCTGCCCGCGTCGGTGTGCCAGAGCCGCACGGCCTGGTCGGCCGGGACGATCCGGACCTTCGGGCCCTGCTCGTAGTCGAGCAGCGTGGTGATGCTGATGCCGAGCGCGTCACCGATCTTGACGACGGTGCCCAGGCTGGGATTGGTGCGGGCCTGCTCGATCTGGATGAGCATGCCGCGGCTGACCCCGGCGCGGGCGGCGAGCGTGTCCAGGGTGAAGCCGCGCTCGGTGCGCCAGCGCTTGACGCTGCGCGCCAGGGACTGGGTCAGGAGGTCGAGGTCCGACACTTTCCGTCCAATTGTTCTCGTGGTCCTCATGAGGCTCGGCCCCCATGAGATTCGTTCAATATTCTGGATGACGGAGTTCAATGAACTGAACTACGGTGTGGTGCACCGAATCGTTCATCGAACTGTACTGCGAGGCATCCGATGACAGTGCTGTTCGCCCTGGCCACAAGCCTCCTCTGGGGGCTGGCCGACTTCGGCGGAGGGCTGCTGGCGCGGCGTACGCCCGCTCTGACGGTCGTGGTCGTCTCGCAGTCGATCGCCGCCGTCGTGCTCGGCGCGATCGTCCTCGTCACCGGCGCCCGGAGCGAGGCGAGTCCGCAGCTGTGGTTCGCGGTGGCGGCCGGCCTCGTCGGGCCCGTCGGGATGCTGGCCTTCTACAAGGCACTCGCTCTCGGCCCGATGGGCGTCGTCTCGCCGCTCGCCTCGCTGAGCATCGCCGTTCCCGTGGCGGTGGGCCTCGTCCTCGGCGAGCGCCCCGGCCTGGTGCAGTTCGCGGGCATCGCGGTCGCCGTCGTGGGGGTCGTCCTCGCGGGCGGACCGCACTTCAGGGGTGCACCCGTGCAGCGGCAGGCCGTACTGCTCACCCTGGTCGCGGCATTCGGCTTCGGTGCGGTGATGGCCCTGATCGCCGAGGCGTCGTCCACCCTCACCGGCCTCTTCCTCGCCCTGTTCGTGCAGCGCGTCACGAACGTCGTCACGGGAGGCACCGCCCTGTACGTCGCCGTCCGGCGCGGCAGCGTGGCTCCCCCGAAGATCGCCTGGGAGTCCCTCCCGGCCCTGGCGTTCGTCGGACTCGCGGACGTGGCCGCCAACGGCACGTACTCGCTGGCCGCCCAGCGCGGCCCGGTCACCGTGGCCGCCGTCCTCGCCTCTCTCTGCCCGGTGGTGACGGCCCTCGCCGCGCGCGGCTTCCTCAGCGAGCGGCTGCGCGGGATCCAGGCGGCGGGGGCGGGCCTGGCGCTGGTGGGCACGGTGCTGCTCGCCACGGGCTGAGCGACCACCGCGCCCCGGCCCCGCAGGGCCCCGGCGGGTCAGGACTCGGCTCGTACGTCCTCGTGGGCCTCCTCGACGGCCCGCAACCCGGCGATGCTCTCCGCGTCCAGGTCGGCCAGGGCGAGCAGTTGCTCCGGTGTGACCCCGTCGGGAATCGGCACCGGCGCGGGCGTGCGCAGCGGTGGCTGCCAGCCGTCGCCGGGGGTCCAGCGGCGTACGACCCTGGCCGGCGCCCCGGCCACCACCGCGTGGAGA
>NZ_JAPWHT010000395.1:0-9833 GCF_027270795.1 Streptomyces sp. ActVer | reverse complement strand
GACCGCGCAGACCGCGCCCGTCGCGCCGGTCACCCGCAGCGGCACCCGCGCCCGCTGAGCCGCGCCCCACGGCCAGGCCCCGCGTTCCGCACCCTTCCAGCAGGAGCCCTGCCCGTGATGAGCCACCCCTTTGAAAACCTCGACCCCGCCCAAACCGTGCAGGTCCTTCCCCGCCACCTCGCCGGGCCCGGCGCCGTCGACCCGCGTACCGCATGGGCCTTCCCCTACGACGAGGGCTGGCCGTTCGCCCAAACCGACGACGGCATGGCCGCGGCGTTCAGCCCGTGCCTGCGACTGCAGACCACCTACGACCCCCAGCCCGACCAGCGCGGCCAGGGCACGTGGACCGTCAGCGCGCACCGGGCCCCGTTCACCCCACCGGCCTGGCGGATCACCTTCGACGCCGCCACCCCCGTCGAGCTGCTGCACGACGTCCACACCGAACTGCTCGACCTCTACCTCGAAGACCGGCACAGCGACCACGACCGGCTGTTCCGGGACGAGACGGCACCGCACGAGGCGTACGTGCCGCTGCTCACCCGCGGGTGGAGCCACGACGTCAAGACCGACGGCACACAAACGTTCCTCACCCCGGAAGGACTCGGCGGCCTACGCCACCGCTACGCCATCAGCGGCTCCAGCGGGCCGGCCTGGCGGGCCTGGGGCGGGCACCCCAGCGAGCCGCACTGGACGGCACGCTTCTCGTTCGGCACGCCCACCACGCTCGTCGCAGCCTTCACCGCCTCGCTGATCTCCACCGAGCCACTGCACCGCACCGTCCAGGACGTCCCCGTCCACACCCGCCGCGCCCTCTACATCGCCACCACGACACCCAAGCAGCCTCACGGCAGCACACCTGTCGCCCCGCCACCTCCCGCCCCGGTTGCCAGCCGAACCCGATGACCTTCCCCACCCTCTGATCCAAGGAGTCCTCCTCCTAGTGCACGCACGCTTCGTTCGATCCGCCGCCGTCGCCGTCGCGGTGACCGGCACCCTCACCTGGGCGCCGGCCGCGAGCGCCCAGCCCTCCGAACCGACCCCCTCGGCCTCCGCCGAGACACCGGCCCCGGACGCGGGCAGCGTCGAGATCATCACCAAGGACCCGGCCGGGGACGCGCTCCCCGGCGCCGCATTCCTCCTGCTCGACTCCGCCGGCCAAGAAGCTGGACGGGGCAAGACCGACGCACAGGGGAAACTGACCTTCTCCGACCTCGCGCCGGGCGTCTACCGCCTCAAAGAAATCTCCAGCGGCAGCAGCCTTCACGACACCGCCGATGACCAGGACGTCATCGTCACCCCGGGCAACGCCACCCGGCTCACGGTCGTCGACCCGTTCACGGCCGCCTCGGTCCTGGTGAAGGGCAAGGACGACAAGACCGGCAAGCTGCTGCCAGGATCCACGGTCAACATCGGCAGCGGCGACAAAACCATACTGACGCTGACCACCGGCGCCGACGGAACGGCCAGCGGCAAGCTGCCCATCAACTCCCGTACCGGCACGGACTTCTGGGTCAAGCAGGTCAAGGCACCTGCCGGCTACAACATCTACAAGCCCTCGAAGGCGTTCAAGGCCAAGCCGGGCGATCCCGTGACCGTGACCGTCACCAACGCCAAGACCGCCACCACCCCGCCGCCCTCGGAGAAGCCGACAGACAAGCCCACCGAGAAGCCAAGCGACAAGCCCTCCCCGGACAAGCCCGGCAGGGACGAGGACACCCCGGCGCCGTCTGCCTCGGGTACTCCGACCTCCAACGAGACCGCGTCGCCAGCTCCTTCCGGCTCGCTCGCGCACACCGGCGCCGACGCCACCCCATGGCTGATCGGCGGCGCCGGAGTCCTGATCGTCGCTGGCGGAGGCGCTCTCTTCGCGGCCCGTCGCCGACGCACGGACAACTCCACCGACGACGGCTCCTCCGCGAGCTGACCCACCCACGGCCCTCCGCAAAGCCCCTGGAATTCACCCACTGATTCCGGGGGCTTTGTCATGGGCGCGTGTCCGATGCGAACGGAGGCGGGGCGCCACCCGCCGCACACGCGTGACCCTTGCGTAGAGCGACGCCGAACCGTGAAGGACCGTACGGATATTCGCCTTCAAGAGTGGACTCGCCACCCCGTGGGGGTCGGCCGGTGTCGAACGCCAGCGCGATGTCGCCTGGGTGCGGCACACTGCCGCCGGTATCAGCTTTCCCGTACCAAAGGAGCCGTCCCTGTGGCCGAGCGAATCGTCGTCCCAGACCTGTGGACTGGGCGTTGCCAGTGTGGCGATCACGCGTACGAGGCGTCCGGTATTCCGGACGACCCCCACCTGTGCTCGTGCGAGCACTGCACGCGCCTGTCCGGTTCTCCCGCGATGGCCTGGGTCGGTTTCCACAGGGACGCCCTGAAGTGGACGGGCCCGGCAGGAGAGCCGGCCTACTTCTCCACTTGGCCGACTCTTCACCGAGGATCCTGCCAGCGCTGCCGCACTCAGCTCACCTCTGTCGCGGACGGCTCCAACATGATCATGGTGACGATCTTCAGCCTCACCCGCAGCGCCGAACTGGCCCCGGTCGGACACAGCTACCGCGAGAAGTCGGCGCCCTGGATGACCATCACGCTCGCGCCCGACCCGCGACCCGGCACATGACGGTCGGCGGCTAACCTCCACGCATGACTCACGCGCTCATGGGATTGGCGGAACTGATAACCGACCCCCACGACTGTGACCACCACTCATGCCGACATACCGCCGTGCTGTGATTCGAGCCCTGCGCCGGCCCCGATGACGGCCGCCGCTTCTACGCGTGCGATGGTCACGCGGGGCTGTTCGCCCGGAGCGTGGCTTTCGCGTCGGCCGCAGGCGGAAAGGTCGTCTGAGAGAGGCTTTCCGTGCTCCCCGCCCTACTGTGGAAGGGCAACGATCTCTCCTGGGAGCACAACGAGTGACAGCGTCAATGGAGCGACTCTGCGACTGGGTCGTCAATAAGGACAAGGTCTGGGTCCACGGCGACCGGATCACCGACGGCCACGTCGCTCTCGACATGCGCCTCACCCCAGGGCTCGACCCTGCCGAGGTCGGCAGGGACGGGCAGTGGGTCCTCCGCAAAGCGCAGCCCTCACGCTGGGTGGCTGAGCAGCACCCCGACCTCGCAGACGTCATCCCGGACCCGGCCGACGGCTCGGACTGGAGCGAGGTCGCCTGGTCGGCCTGGGTGACCCGCGGCCTGCGTATCGGCGCGCTGCGCGGCGCCGCGGTGGCAGTGGACCACGGATGGCTCTCTCGCCTCCAACCCGGCTACCGGATCGAGGGGGCTCCCGGACACGGGCTCCTGCGGATCGTGACCAAGAACCCCGAGCCGTCGCTGCTGTCGGGCGGTGCCGTGCACAGAACGGTGATCGGTGTCGTGATGCCCACGCCCATCGAGGGTTCGGGTGCTGTCCTTGAAGCCATCGTGCAGGACCTTGCCGGGTGAGTAAGCGGCCTCAGCTTCCAGGGGATCCCTCCGACCTGTACCTGCACATCTCCTACGACGACGAGCTCTGGGACACCCCGCAGGCCGACACGCTGGAGCGGTGGAGTGTGTCCGTCCTCCATCGTCGGCGTATGCACGACGGAGGCCAGGGGCCGGCGGCCACGGGCAACTGCGTCACCGTAGAGTGCCCCGCGTGCACGGTCGAGGACGCCACCGTGGGGTCGATGACGTTCTACCGGGACCACCTCGACCGCGGCCGGAATGCGTTCCGGGCTATGGAGCAAGAGTCGGAGGAGCTGTATTAGACCGCCCAGGTCCTCCTCGACCCCGAGACGGGCTCCTTCACCAGCGAAGTCAGCGAGTTGCTTGAGTACGTCGGCTCCGGGCTGCTCGTCGTGGACCGGGTGACCTTGGATCCACCATGGCGTGGGCACGGCCTGGAGGCCGTATTCGGCTGTGAGGCAAACTCGGCGGATTTGCCAAATACCTCCAGCGCCCGCCCACCGCGAACAGTGTCGCCCTCGGCGCACTGGATGACGCGAGCGGCATGGTTAGCCTCGTCTTCTCCCCCACCCGTGCGGGAACGCTTCCGCCGCATCCTGCTGGAAGCCTCCGTCGTCCTCCTGGACGGGCACGTGGAGCGGTCGTACGGCGCGGTCAACGTCATCGTCCACCAGGCCGAGGCCATGGCGGTAGCGACGGCATCCCGCCCCCGTCCCCGACGGCGATAGACCCGGGCGGGACTTCTCACGTCAGGGCGAGGCGGCGACCGACCGGGGAGCCATCAGGTCGGCGAACGGGGTGCGCACGTCGGGCGTCGTCAGCGGACTGATGTCGGCGCCGGCGTCCCGCGCGGCTCGGAGGACCGTGACGAGGTCTCCGCTGGCGATGGTTTCCACAGGGCACCGCTCGCACTCTCCGGTCCGGTCATGCCCGTTTGCGGCAGTCGACGCGGCGCGCGCGTGTGCGAACACCTCGGCCGGGCCGTCGGCGCGGACCGCGTACCAGGATCCCTGCTGCTCCGCGGGCAGGAGCGCCGCGGCGACGCCTGGGTACATCGGAAGGTGGATGCGGTCGTCGTGGACGCGGATCACGAAGACCTGGTCCAGGCTGTCGCAGCTGTCCGGCTCGGGCGCTTCCTGCTCAAGCCAGGCGATGGCCTGCGTGCGGCTGCCGGGGCCCCACAGGTACTCCGCCGGAAAGTGCGTGGTGGCGTTCCGGGCGTCGTACTCCATCAAATTGGGATCCTCTCGCTCCCCGGGCCAGAAGACCGCGCGCACGAGTACGAAGGTGAATCCGTCCTCCTCCTCTTGCTCCTGCTGGTCGGCGAGCTGGGCTGCGTGCCCGGCCCTCACGGAGCCGGTGGTGGTGTTCCACCGGATGGCGACCACGTCGCGCGGGATCGGTGCCGGGTAGAGCCGGCCTCCCGGTATCGCGTGGCCCCACAAATGGTTGATGATCTCCGCGAGGTCGGACAGATCCCTGTATACGTCGACGGGAGTGAGGAGGTGGAACATGCCGTGGGCGGTGACGTTCCGCAGGTTCTTCTTCGCCCTCTCGATCCCGCGGTTTCGTTGGCCACGCAGCAGGCCCTCTCGCCGCGCCCACTTCAGCAGTCCGTCGAGCATTCCGTTGAACGGGGTCCAGGTGTTCGAACTGCCCATCCGTATCTCGGGCTTGCGGAGCCTCTTGTACTGATCGTGGAAGTCTACATAGCTGGTGTAGGCGATCTGGCGCTCGCTGCCTGCCTGGTTCCGGGCGGTGATGGTGCCGTTGTGGTGGGCGGCGAACCGGTCCCGCAGCGCCTGCTCCAGCGTCAGTTTGGCGGCGTCCGAGACCAGCGTGAACAGGTCGTAGCACAACAGGCCGTGGGCGTAGCCGGCGCACAGCTGCTCGAACTTCTGGCGGGTCGTCTGTGCCACGTCGTCGGCGAGGACCAGGTTGCTGATCAGGCCCTGCTGATAGTCCGCGGCGTCCTGGGGCCGCATGGGTCCGCCGAGGCCGAACGGCGTGAAATGCAGGACGCGCGGGTCCACGGCCTGGAGCGCGGCGAGGGGGTCGTTGGTCGTCGAGGTCACCGGTGCGGCCCTTCAGATGTGAATGTGGCGAACCTAGAAGGATCGGGCAGGGAAAGGGGACCGCGCAACCCGATTGGTTCGGCTCGCCGACCACGGACGGGAGGGACCGGCCTTGCCGTGGCCGGACGTAGGATCCTTCGACGTGACCGCTATTTCGTTCGATGACCTGATCGACCTGGAGCGCGCTGCCGTCGAGGCGAACGACGCGGTCAAGGACCTGCCCTACAGCGCGGAGTCGTGGAAGCCCTGGTTCGACGCCTCCGCGGAGTTCCAGATGAAGGTGACGGCGTACGCAAAGGCGGAGGGCAAGGACCGGGTCTCGGTCGAGATGGACGTGAAGAAGGCTGTCCGGCACCCGGTGTCGATCGGGGATGCCGCGTAGACCAGCGCGTTGCAGGGTCCTACGGAACCAGAGGTCCGCACCGGCGGATGGCGGCCATAGGCTTCCCCCATGAGTACGGTGCGTGCCCGGGTGTGGCGTTTCACGGTTGAGAAGGGCATGGCTGGCGCTGACGCTGTCCAGGCCGTCGAGATCGGGCAGGGCTCTCTGCCAGTGTCGTTGGCTGCTGTGGTCAACATCAACGCCCTTGCCTGCGACCTGCGCAAGACGGTCGATCAGCGTGTGCGCGACCACGAGATCAGCCTCCTGCTCAGCTATATCGCCGGCAGCCCGGGTACTGGCCCGCTCGGGGTCGACTGCCTCGCCCTCGACTCCAGCTCCCTCCACATCCGGCGCTTCGTCAGCGAGTGCACCGGCCTTGGGGTGATGACCGCTGTCAGCGAGGCCCTTTTCGACTGGGAGCCGGGGGCCAACGGGCTCAGCAGCTTCGACGTCCTGCCCGGGAAACTAGTCGGCACCTACGCGAAGAAGGGTGTGCGGCCGGACCTGCTGTACGACCTTGCCGCCGGTCCGCTCGCCGGAGAGGCGCGGGGCCGCCGCCGCGACCACCAGCAGATGTTCCCTGCCGGCAAAGGCACCCAGCCGCAGAAGACCCGCTTGGAGAAGCTCGCGCAGTGGTCCGTCGACCACGACGATCACGCCTACTTCATGAGCTGGGTCTGGCTCGGCACGGGCGGCGTCTACGTCGACATCTTCCTCCCCGACGACTCCCCGGCCACGGCCGGGCTCAGCACTGGGTGGATCGACACCCCGGGCGGCGCAACTCCCTGGCGATTCCGTGTTCCCCGGCCCGATCCCCGCCGACGCCCGAACCTGGAACCGGAGGAACCCCTCCTGAACTGGCCTGATGACATACCCGAGTCCAGCGGTGAGGGTCCGGCCGATGGAGCCGGGGCCTACCCTGAGGCGGCGATCAGGCGGGCCGAACCGCTGGTCGAAGCAGCCATGAACCGGTCCTTCGGCCGTGAGGACACACTCGGCACGTTCTCCGGCGTTGAGGTCCGCGGCCGGTGGATCCGCGGCGATGCTGTCGGCCCGGCACGCCAAGAGGTGCTGCTCGGCGTCCTGGGAGAGCGCCTGCCCCTGGACCACAGGGCCCAGCGCCGCCGGCTGGACTCTCCAACGGCTGACCGGCTCGACGCGTTCCTCGAAGGCCGCCTCCTCACCATCGTGCATCCGGTCGACAGCCCGCGGCCGAGCTGGGACCGGATCCAATCAGAGTTGCTGGAGTAGACAGGCCGCAGGTCCGGCCCGACGTCGCGAGGCTCGCGGAGGCGGTCAAACGCCCATAACGCGGTCGGGGCCGCCGCGCGGCCAGGAGACCTGGATTCAGTGGGCCCGCTGCACGCGCGTCGCCCTCCGTCACTCCAGCGGCCGCAGCAGCGTCGACGCTGCTGCGGCCGGGCAGGAGCTTCTCCGCGCACGCGACGAAGCGCTGGTCGGGGCAGGGACAGCCTGGCAGGCCCGGATCCAGGTCATGAACCTCCATCAGACCAAGGGCCGGGAAGCCGACACCACGATCTTGTTCCTCGGAAGCAACGAGTTCCAGGGCTCCGAAGGGGAGCCGTACCCGACCGGCTCCGAGCTGCTGTACGTCGTCTTGACCCGCGCCAGGAACGGACACACCGCGTTGTTCCCCACCTGGTCCACGGTCTCTGGGAACCACTTGTCGCGGCTCTGCGATTGAGGCGGCCGACGCGCACTGGTGACTCGGGTGAAAGGGACTAGAGAACGGCGCTCACTCAAAGCAGGAGGGGTGAGCGCCATCGCACGTCACGACCGGTCAGCCCCATTAGGTGCAACGGGGGCAACTCGGTGACGAGTGAGGTGTCAACGCAGGCGGTAGCCGAGGAGGGCGAGGCCGGCGGCTGCCGCGCGGCGTTGGTAGGCGCGCAGTCCGGGGGCGCCGGGGGGCGAGGGCCTGCGGGCGTTGCGGTGCCAGTGGCCGGTGAGCGCAGCGAGGAACGCCGTGGTGGTGTCGGGACTGCTGGCGGTGGCGGGGTGGTCACGGAGCAGACGGGCGATGTCTGCGGGCGCGTGTCCGGCGAGGACGAGCTGCGGCGCGAGGGAAGCGGCGTCGATGCAGGCCGGGCCGGTGGTGGCGTGCGCCCAGTCCACGAAGGTCACACCCTGGTCGTGGTCGCGGACCATGTTGTCGGCCCGCAGGTCGCCGTGGACGATGCGGGTGCCGCAGGCCAGTGCGGGCCAGGTCGCTTCCAGTTCGGCGAGCTCCGGCAGGTGGGCGCGGGCGGCGGGGGCGAGGTCGTCCGGCGGATCGGCGGCAAGCTCGTCCCAGCCGTGCAGGGCCGCCGCCGTGGAGGGCACGGCGCTCACCGCCGCGGTGTACGGCGCGGGGGCGGGGCTGGAGGTGAGCTTGGCCAGCAGGTCCCAAGTCTGTTCGGCGTCGCCGGAGGCCGCAGAGAGGTCCGGGTGGGGTCCGTCGAGGTGGGCGATGACGACGGCGGTCCAGTCGGCGGCGCGGTGGATGCCCAGCAGGTCCGGGGCCGGAGCGCCACGCGGCAGAGTGTCGAGGACGGCCGCCTCGTGGAGGTTGGCGGCAGTGAGCGGGTCGTCGTCGGGGGCGGCCTTGACGAAGACCCGTCGGCCGCTGTCCAGGCGGAGGGTGGCGGCGAGCTGGTGGCCGAAGCCGCCGCCCGGGGTGACCGCGTCGGTGACGGGTGCGCCGAGGGCGGTTTCGAGGCGAGCGCGCAGCGGCGGGGGGACGTCAATCCATTGCAGCCGGCCGCTGGTGGGCGGTACAGGCATTAGGCGATGGGGATGGCGTAGGCGCGGGCGAAGTGGGTGCCGACGACGGCTTCGTGGAGGTGTCCGGCGATGGCGCGGTCGCCTTCGACGCCCATGACGACGTGGAGGTGGACAAAGCCGTTGCGGATCTCGCCGGTGCCGGTCATTTCGCCGGGCAGGTCGTACTTCGTGATGTTGTCCTTGAGGGCGTCGCCTTCGGGCATGGTCGAGACGGTGAAGGAGTCGGCGGCCCCGATCAAAGAGACGATCGCCGCATCGGTGATGCCGGTCTCGGCGGCCTGGCGGCTCAACCCGTCGACTAGCTCACCGGAGAAGACTTCAAAGACGATCACGCGTGACTCCGTCCGATCATGGGGCTCAGCTCCCGCAGCATGACTGAGGAGCACCAGCGGGCGCCAGCGGCACGGGGGTCGAGGGGCCTCTCTCGCAAAGCGAGTGGCGAGGAACTCCGCGCGGTGCGTGGTGTCTTGGGTGAAAGGGACTGAGGAATCCGCTTGTATTCGTCCACTAATAAAGCACCCGCTGACGTGCAGTGATGTCTCGAAGGGGAGATTGAGGGGGCGGACGCCTTGAAGCGAAACCTCTGGACACTTGCACGCGAGTTACCAGGCCCTGCCGACGGGGGTGACACCGTGCACGAGGCCGGTATGGAATTCATAGCGGTGCGCAACGCGTTCCTCGGCATGGCTAGGAACGCGCTGGACGACGTGGCCAGGCATGGCCAAAGCCTTCCCTCGTCCTGGTCCGATGCCCGTGATCAAAGATCAAGCTAATGTCCCGCCCCACAAGTGCGTTGAAGAAGTCCAGCGAGGTGTCGGCGCCGAAGCCCCCTCGACGGCGGACGTGTTCGCGCCCCTCCCAGCGGAAAACCACGGGCGCACGCCGACGGCACGCGGGATCATGAGACATGAGTCCGGATGACTGGCACCTCACCGAAGACCTCGACGACTTTCTCGCTCGCGCCGGAGACTTCCTGCAGTCGCGTCCCGCCCTGCACACCGTCCCGCTGACGGTGACCGAGGCACTGCGTACGCGCGGGGCGGACGCGTACGGCGCCGACGCCCCCATCTTCGGCCTGCTGGAACGGGCGGGCGAGGTCCGTGCGACCTTCTTCCGTACCCCGCCCCGCCGCCTGAC
>NZ_JAPWHT010000394.1:0-9852 GCF_027270795.1 Streptomyces sp. ActVer | reverse complement strand
GGGTTCCGTGTTGGACGGGCGGACGTTGAACCACCAGTCGGTGGCGGAGACGGTGAGCCCGTCGAGCTCGTCGAGGGGGGCGCCCGGCGCGCCCCAGGGTGCCCCGCAGACACCGCCGGCCCAGCCGGGCTACGGCTACCCCGGTCAGCAGCAGCCCGGTTACGGCTACCCGGGCCAGCAGCCCCAGTACGGCTACCAGCAGCCGGGCACCATGCCGATGCAGCCGCAGGCTCCGTCGGGTGGGCGGAAGGTCAACCCGCAGGTGGCGATCATCGTCTCGGCCGTCGTGGCGATCGCGCTCATCGTCGTCGGCGGTGTCTGGTACGCGAACTCGTCGGGCAAGAGCGACGACAAGGACACCTCCGCGGGCCCCGGCGGCACCGAGGGCAAGGACGACAACAACGGCGGCGACGACGTCGGCGGCGGCGGAGGCGGCACGGAGAAGGTGCCCTCCAGCACCAGCGCCAAGCTCCTCTTCCAGCTGCCCGCGGCGGAGGTCCCCAAGAAGGACGTCTGGAGCGTCGCCGGCTCCTGGCTGACCGACAAGGTGTACGCCAAGTCGGGCGTCAGCGAGGTCATCGGCTACGACCCGGACACCGGCAAGGAGTCCTGGACGCTGCCGCTGACGGGTCTGACCTGCGCCGGTTCCCCCGAGGTCACCAAGGACGGCGTCGCCGTGGTGGTCGCCGAGGACGCCAAACGCACCAAGGCGAACCCGTACCCGGAGTGCACCGAGGTCACCGCGTTCAACCTGAACACCGGCAAGGCGCTCTGGACGAAGTCCGTGGCCCCCAACGGCGGTGAGAAGGCCGCGTTCAAGGAAGTCAGCATCACCGGCACCACGGTCGCGGCCGGCTCCGGCCTCAACGGCGGCGCCGCCTTCGACATCAGCAACGGCAAGATCCTCTGGCAGCCGAAGGTCGGCACCTGCGAGGACGTCGGCTACGCGGGCGGCGAGCAGCTCGTCGCGGTCCGCAAGTGCGGCGACTACGGCAACGAGAAGTACGAGGTCCAGCTCCTCGACCCGAAGGCGGGCACCGTCAAGTGGAGCTACAAGCTCCCCGCGGGCATCGACAACGCCAAGGTCATCTCCACCAAGCCGGTCGTCTTCGGCGTGGACTCCGGCGAGATCACCGCGTCCGGCGCGACGGACGTCTTCTCGCTGGACGACAGCGGCAAGCTGCGCACCAAGATCACGCTGGAGGACGGCAAGTACGAGCACGACTGCGGTGTGAACAAGATCCACAACTGCCGCTCGATCGCGGTCGGCAACGACCGGCTGTACGTGCCGACCAAGCAGCACGAGGGCGCCGAGCAGTACTCGCGGGTCAACGAGATCGTGTCCTTCTCGCTGGCCACCGGCAAGCCCACGAGCGACCGGGCCGACGCCGGCGACGGCTACGAGATCCTGCCGATCCGGATGGACGGCGGCAACGTCATCGCGTACAAGAACGGCCCGTACGACAAGGGTTCCCAGGTCGTCTCCCTGGACGGCAAGACCTTCAAGGAGACCAAGCTCCTGGAGACCCCGGCCGAGGCCCAGATCCGCAGCGCGATCAGCAGCATCGTCCCGAGCAGTTCGGAGATGCGGTACACCGGCGGCCGGCTCTTCATGGCCCAGGAACTGATCAGCGCGCCGTACTCCGCGGACGACAAGGAGTACGCGGCGATCGGCTTCGGCGCCAAGTAGGCGTCAGGCCGTACGCCGATCAGGCGTTCGCCTGTCGATCACGACTCCGCCCCTGCTCAGGGGCGGGGTCGTTCTCGTACGGCCCATCGCTCGCGAATGCGAGGAATTTCGGAAATCCGGGGCACTTCTCTCCAGTAGGGGAAGCGCAACGTCGAACAAGCGTGTAGCTTCCGGGGGATGGAGAGCCGGGGGGCTCCTATCCATGGGGTACCAGTGGGGATCCTGGGGGGACTGGGGGGTTGGGCTCGATGGGAGTGCGGCTCATGGTGGTCGACGACCACCGACTGCTCGCCGAGGCGTTGGCCTCGGCCTTGAAGCTGCGCGGGCACCGTGTGCTGGCTGCGGCCGCGCCTGCCGCGGGAGCGGCGGAGCTGGTGATCACCAGGGCGCCGGAGGTGTGCCTGATCGGCACGGCGACGCCCGCCGAACCGGGCATATTCGACCCGGTGGTGAGGATCAAGAGGGAGCGGCCGCAGGTCGCGGTGCTGGTCCTCGGACCGGTGCCCAACCCGCGCGGAATCGCCGCGGCGTTCGCCGCCGGGGCGTCCGGTTACGTACGGCACGATGAGCGGATAGAGGGCGTCGAGCGGGCCATCATGAAGGCACGCGCGGGGGAGGCGGCCGTGGCGCCGCAGCTTCTGCAGAGCGCCTTCAGCGAACTGCTCAACCCGGCCGCGCAGCCCGACGACGAGGGCCAGCGGCTCCTCCAGATGCTGACGCCGAGAGAGGTCGAGGTGCTGGTGAGGGTGGCCGACGGCGAGGACACGCGGCTCATCGCGGCCGGCATGGGCATAGCGCCGAGCACCGCACGGACCCACGTACAGCGCGTACTGATGAAGCTGGGCGTCGGCTCCCGGCTGGAGGCGGCCGCGCTGGCGGCCCGTACGGGGCTGCTCGACCGGGCGGGCCCGGTGCCATCGCACTCCGCGGCGTCCGAGTCGGGGACGGAATCCTGAGCGTGCCGCGCCCCAGGGGATTCCGGTTGGCGAATCCCGCACGGCGAGTGCCAAGTGTGCGCACAGTCCCAGCGACACGCCGTGCACGCGGCGTGTCGCTGGGACTCTCGCACCACTTGTCTCCCGTTCCGCCCGTCCTCAGGGGCGCGGGGCGGTCACCTGGTCGCGCACAGCGCGTGGTCGATCAGGTCCGTGGTGCCCCGGAGTTGGCGTAACCGGCCGGTCACCGCCTTGATGACCATGCCCGCCAGGATGTAGTTGGTGTTGGAGTACTCCCAGCTCGCCCCGGGCGCGAAGGACGGCGGATGCGTCATGGCGAACGCGACGCGCTGCTCGGAGGTGTAGGTGGTCCCGCGGTGCTTGCGGTACCCGGCGGGGCTGAGGTCGGGGACGACGTCCTGGACGTGCTCGGGCAGCCCGCTGGTGTGCTGGAGCAGCTGGCGCAGGGTGATCCGGCGGCCGTCGTTGCCCTTGCCCCGGACCACTCCCGGCAGCCACCGCTCCACGGTGTCGTCGAGCGACAGGGGGCTGGCACCCGCAACGCCACGGCAGCGACCTGGGCAAGCACGTGTGGTGTGACCTCGTTGCCGCATAGCGCGTTGATCACGTCGCACAGGAAGGAGGGCTGATGGTCAGCTCGTCGCACGAGGCGCTGCACCACTTCGGCCAGAAGGACACGGCCGGGTTGATCCGCAACCTCCAGAGGCTGTTCCATGTGCCGTTCCCGGAGCCGTGCGGCTTCACGGTCCTCAACACGGACTTGACCGAGATCGAGCCGGTCGAGCGGCGCGCGGACAGTGTGGTGCGGGTCAACACCAAGGACGGTGACTTCCTGCTGGTGTTGGAGTCGCAGGGCAAGAAGGACGAGCGGAAGCGGGGGAGTTGGCCGTACTACCTCTCGTACCTCTACGAGAAGTACCGCTGTGAGCCGGTGCTGGTCGTCATGACCCAGAGCAGCTCCACCGCACGCTGGGCCGCTCAGCCCATCCGATTCGGTCTGCCCGGCTGGTCCTCGCTCGTCGTACGGCCGATGGTTCTCGGACCGGACAACGTACCGGTGATCACCGACGAGAAGGAGGCCGCGCAGGACGTGTCGCTCGCGGTGCTCTCGGCGATTACGCATGGTGGAGGGCCGCGTGCCGCTGCGATACTGGGACCACTCGCGGCGGCTCTGGAGACGGTTGACCCGGCAATCGCGGCTCTGCTCGTACAGCTCGTGACGTCTGGCTTGGGGGATTCCCAGGCGAAGGAGATTTGGAGGGATCTGATGGCTCCGGTGAACTACTTCTTCCGCCACCCGGTTGCGGAGCAGGTGAGGCACGAAACTCGCGTCGAAGATCACGTCGAGATGACCCTGAAGATCCTGGAGCTGCGTGGCCTCCAGGTGACCGACTCCGTCCGGGTTCGGGTGCGGGCGTGCTCCGACCTGGACCAGCTCAAGACGTGGTCGGAACGGGCCGTCCACGTGGCCGACGCGATGGATCTCTTCGACGACGAAGAGGACTGAGGCCGACGGGGCCGTCGAATGCGGCAGGTCCTTGCGCACGGTGCCCTTCTCCCTCGCCGACCCCTTCAGCGACGAACAGCACGGACAGCCGCCCGGCGGCCGGAGTTCTGAAGCGAACGAACCCCGGCCCCGTACCGGCAAGGCAAGAGCGGACTACTCCGCCCCCTTCTTCCTCTCCTCCAGCAACTGCTCCGCGTCCACCGGCGGAGCCACCGGCCGCAGCCACAGCCAGGCCAGGAAGAACAGGCCGAGCGCCAGCATGCCGAGGCCCGTCCAGAGGTTGATGTTGACGTCCTGGGCCTTGGCGATGTCGGCGTCGGACTCGGTGATGCCGGCGATCGTGACGATGATCCCGTAGACGACGAACAGGCCGCCGATGATGCGGCGGATGTCGAACAGGCGGGCCGCGGTGGCGGACTTGCCCTGCAGTTCGGTGACTTCGCGCTGGAGATCGCGGTCGGAATACCCAGAGTGCTCGGACATGGGTGATCAGGCCTCCGGTCGTCAGAAGGAGAAGGGGATGTAGCAGGCGGCGGCCAGGATGATCGCGCCCCAGCCGAGCAGGGCCGGCTTGCGGTACCAGGCGTCGTCGCCCTTGGCCGGCGGTTCCTCCATGCCGGGCGAGCTGGTCCCGTACACAAGGCCCTGGAGTTCCTCCGCCGGCTTCGGCGCGGTGAAGAGCGAGACGGCGAACATGACCACCGCGCCGGCCACGAACCCGGCGATCGCGGAGACGAAGTTGGCGCCCTGGTCGGAGGGGATGCCGATGATGTCCTGCTTGTAGAGGACGAAGTAGTTGATCATCGCGGCCGTGGTGCCCGCGAGCAGGCCCCAGAAGCCGGACTTCATGGACGCGCGCTTCCAGAACATGCCGATGATGAAGACGACGAACATCGGCACGTTGAAGAAGGAGAACAGCGTCTGGAGATAGCTCATGATGTTCGAGAAGGAGGAGGCGAGGAACGCCGTCCCGATCGACGCCATGACGCCGACCGCCGTGATGAGGCGGCCGAAGCGCACGTAGTACGTGTCCTCCTCGTCGCGCTTCACGTACTTCTGCCAGATGTCCGTGGTGAAGACGGTGTTGAAGGACGAGATGTTGGCCGCCATGCCCGCCATGAAGGCCGCCAGCAGGCCGGTCACCGCGATGCCGAGGACGCCGTTGGGCAGCAGGTCCTCCATCAGGTACGGGATCGCGTCGTTGTACTGGAGGTCGGACCCGGAGGTCCCGATCTTCGGTACGAGCACGGCCGCGACGAGACCCGGGATCATCACCAGGAAGACGATGAAGATCTTCGGGTACGCGGCGATGAGCGGGGTGCGCTGGGCGGCGGAGAGGTTCTTGGCGGAGAGCGCGCGCTGCACCTCGGCGAAGTTGGTCGTCCAGTAGCCGAAGGACAGCACGAAGCCGAGGCCGAGCACGATGGTGAGCCAGTTGGCGCCGAGCGGGTTGTCGCTGCCGATGCCGGTGCCGCCCCACGCGGTGGTGAAGTCGGCGCCGCGGGACGCGGTCAGGGAGTCGGTCAGACCGTCCCAGCCGCCGACCTTCTTCAGCCCGAGGACCGAGAGCGGGATCAGCGCGGCGAGGATCACGAAGAACTGCAGCACCTCGTTGTAGATCGCGGACGACAGACCGCCGAGGGTGATGTACCCGAGCACGAAGAAGCCCGCGACGACGATCGACACCCACTGCGGCCAGCCGAGCAGCGCCTCGACGACGATGGCGAGCGCGTAGAGGTTCACCCCGGCGATGAGGATCGCGGCGAACGCGAACAGGATCGAGCTGAGCAGATGCGCCCCCCTGTCGAAGCGCAGCAGCAGGAACTCGGGGACGGACCTGACCTTCGAGCCGTAGTAGAAGGGCATCATCACCAGGCCCAGGAAGACCATGGCGGGGATGGCGCCGATCCAGTACCAGTGCACGGTGTAGACGCCGTACTGGGCGCTGTTGGCGGCCATGCCCAGGATCTCGGTCGCACCCAGGTTGGCGGCGATGAACGCCAGACCGGTCACCCAGGCGGGCAGCGAACGCCCGGACAGGAAGAAGTCGAGGCTGGTCTTCACCGAGCGGCGGGCCGCGAAGCCGATGCCGAGCACGACGACGAAGTAGATCGCCAGGATCGTGTAGTCGAGCCAGTTGGTGGGGAGCCGCAGCTCGGCAGCCATGTGCACGGGCGACGTGGGGGCCGGATATGTGGGAGCTGGATATGTGGGGGTCTGCATTCAGCACTCACTTCACTTCACTTTGGTGTTCTTTGTTTGGTTGTGGTGATGACCGGCGTGGGGATTTGTGGTTTGATGTGTTTGCTTCTGTTGAATGCTTTGATCGGGTACGGATGGGGAGTCCGGCGTGAAGAAGACCTCGACCCGGCTGGCCGACGGTCGTGAGCTCATCTACTACGACTCGCGCGACGACACGGTGCGCGACGCGGTGGACCGGCGCCCGCTCGACCGGACGGTCACCACATCGGAGGTACGCCGCGATCCGCTGCTCGGCGACGCGGTGGCCATCGCCTCCCACCGGCAGGGCCGTACGTACCATCCGCCGGCCGACGAATGCCCGCTGTGCCCCTCCGAGGGCGACCGGCTGAGCGAGATCCCGGACTCCTCGTACGACGTCGCGGTCTTCGAGAACCGCTTCCCGTCGCTGGCCGGGGACTCCGGTCGCTGCGAGGTCGTCTGCTTCACCTCGGACCACGACGCGTCCTTCGCCGATCTGACCGAGGAGCAGGCGGGACTGGTCCTGGAGGCGTGGACCGACCGCACGGCCGAGCTGTCGCATCTCCCCTCCGTGGAGCAGGTGTTCTGTTTCGAGAACCGCGGCGCCGAGATCGGCGTGACGCTCGGACATCCGCACGGGCAGATCTACGCGTACCCGTTCACGACGCCTCGAACGGCCCTGATGCTGCGGTCACTTGCGGCACACAAGGAGGGGACGGGCGGCGAGAACCTCTTCGACGCCGTGCTGGAGAAGGAACTGGCCGGCGAGCGGATCGTGCTGGAGACCGAGCACTGGGTGGCCTTCGTGCCGTACGCCGCGCACTGGCCGTACGAGGTGCACCTCTACCCGCGCCGCCGCGTGCCGGACCTGCTGGGTCTCGACGAGGGGGCACGCACAGAGTTCCCCAAGGTCTATCTGGAACTGTTGAGGCGCTTCGACCGGATCTTCGATGGGCGGGATGGAGGGGAAGAAGGTGCGGGTGAACCGCGGACGCCGTACATCTCGGCCTGGCATCAGGCGCCGTTCGGCACGCTGGAGGAGTTCGACGGTGTGGTGCGGGACGACTTCGCGCTCCACCTCGAGCTTTTCACCATCCGCCGCACTTCCGGCAAGCTGAAGTTCCTCGCGGGTTCCGAGTCCGGCATGAGCGTGTTCATCAACGACGTGCCGCCGGAGGCCGCGGCCCAGCGACTGCGAGAGGTAGCGAGTTCATGAGTGGGAAGTACCTGGTCACCGGCGGTGCGGGCTATGTGGGCAGCGTGGTCGCCCAGCATCTGCTGGAGGCGGGCCACGAGGTGACCGTCCTCGACAACCTCTCCACCGGCTTCCGCGAGGGCGTCCCGGCGGGCGCCGAATTCATCGAGGGCGACATCCGCGACGCCGCCAAGTGGCTGGACTCTCCCCCTGGCTCCGCCGGGGGGACCCCCACGTTCGACGCGGTGCTGCACTTCGCCGCGTTCTCGCAGGTCGGCGAGTCGGTCGTGAAGCCCGAGAAGTACTGGGACAACAACGTCGGCGGCACGATGGCCCTGCTGGCGGCCATGCGCTCGGCGGGCGTCCGCAAGCTGGTCTTCTCCTCCACGGCGGCGACGTACGGCGAGCCGGAGACCACCCCGATCGTCGAGTCCGCCCCGACGTCCCCGACCAACCCGTACGGCGCCTCCAAGCTCGCCGTCGACCACATGATCACCGGCGAGGCGGCCGCGCACGGACTGGCGGCGGTGTCGCTGCGCTACTTCAACGTGGCGGGAGCGTACGGCGCGTGCGGTGAGCGGCACGACCCCGAGTCGCACCTGATCCCGCTCGTCCTCCAGGTCGCCCAGGGCCGCCGCGACGCCATCTCCGTCTACGGCGACGACTACCCGACCCCGGACGGCACCTGCATCCGCGACTACATCCACGTCGCGGACCTGGCGGAGGCCCACCTGCTGGCCGTCGCCGCCGCGCAGCCGGGCGAGCACCTGATCTGCAACCTCGGCAACGGCAACGGCTTCTCGGTCCGCGAGGTCGTCGAGACCGTCCGTCAGGTGACCGGACACCCGATCCCCGAGGTCGCGGCCCCGCGCCGCGCCGGTGACCCGGCCGTCCTCGTCGCCTCCGCGGCCACGGCCCGCGAGCGGCTCGGCTGGAACCCGTCCCGCGCGGATCTCGCGGGGATCGTCGCGGACGCGTGGGAGTTCGCGCAGAACATCGCGCAGCAGAGCATCGCGAAGTCGAAGGAGAGCTAGTGGGGGCACAGCAGGCAGCAGAAGGTCAGGTAGGGGAAGGCTTCGAAGCGCTCTTCGGGGCGGCCCCCGACGGTGTCTGGGCGGCACCCGGCCGGGTCAACCTCATCGGTGAGTACACGGACTTCAACGAGGGCTTCGTGATGCCGCTCGCGCTGCCGCACACGGCGGTGGCGGCGGTCTCGCGCCGCGACGACGGCGTACTGCGCCTGCACTCGGCCGACATCGAGGGCCCGGTCGTCGAACTGCACGTCGACGAGCTGGCGCCGCTCACGAACACGAGCTGGGCCGCCTACCCGGCGGGGGTCGTCTGGGTGCTGCGCGAGGCCGGCCACGCCGTCACCGGCGCGGACATCCACCTCGCCTCCACGGTCCCGACGGGCGCGGGTCTGTCGTCCTCGGCCGCGCTGGAGGTGGTCACCGCCCTGGCGCTGAACGACCTGTTCGACCTCGGCCTGTCCGGACCCGAGCTGGCCCGGGTGTCCCAGCGCGCGGAGAACGACTTCGTGGGCGTGCCCTGCGGGATCATGGACCAGACGGCGTCCGCCTGCTCCACGGAGGGCCACGCCCTCCACCTCGACTGCCGTGACCTGTCCATCCGCCAGGTCCCCTTCGACCTGCCGGCCCACGGGCTGCGGCTCCTCGTGGTCGACACCCGTGTGAAGCACGCGCTGGGCGACGGGGAGTACGCGGAGCGGCGGGAGGGCTGCGAGGAGGGGGCGCGGCTGCTCGGGGTCCCGTTCCTGCGGGACGTCCGGTACGAGGACCTGGACGCGTCCCTCGCCCGGCTGTCGGACGAGCGGGTCCGTCGCTACGTACGCCATGTCGTGTCCGACGACCACCGGGTCGATGAGGTCATCGCCCTGCTGGACGCGGGGGATGTGCGTGGCATCGGCCCGATCCTCACGTCCGGGCATGCCTCGTTGCGGGACGATCTGCGGATCTCCTGCCCGGAGCTGGATCTGGCGGTCGCCACGGCGAACGAGGCGGGGGCGCTCGGCGCTCGCATGACGGGTGGGGGTTTCGGCGGCTCGGCGATCGTGTTGGTGGAGTCCGCCGACGCCGACATGATCACCAAGGCGATCGAGGAGTCCTTCGCGGCGGCGGGCTACACGGCGCCGAGGGTGTTCCCCGCGGTGCCGTCGGAGGGCGCCCGCCGGGTGGGCTGACCTGGGATTTTCTCGCCCCCGCCGCCCCTACCCTCCCCCACTCTCGGCTTCGCTCGAGCGGGGGGACCCCCATCGTCACTAACT